>JAAZAB010000318.1 GCA_012514555.1 Lentisphaerota bacterium | reverse complement strand
TCCTCCAGCCCAAGTACAGCCGCGCGGCAGGCGTTTCCAGGCAGATAGGCATGCCCGACTGCTGCATGGCCGCGCTCCTGCGCCGGAAAGAATGCCTGCGCGCCGCCGCCGCTCCCGTGGAAATCGCCTGCAACGTGTTCCTGACCGGCGAGATTCCGCGCGTGCACGCCGAGGAGCAAACCGATGAAGGCTTCCGCACTGACGCGGAAGGGCGGCAGCCCGATCTCCTGCCCGATGACCAGGCCCTTTACATACGGACCCCATTGGGAACGGTGGTTCTCCTTGGCTGCGCCCATTCGGGAATAATCAACACGCTTGAATACATTCGTCATCTGACCGATGACCGCCCGTTTCATGCGATTCTTGGAGGAATGCATCTCAAATCCGCATCAAACGACCGGATCGCCTGGACAATCGAGGCGCTCCGCCAAATTCCCTTCAAACAGGCATATCCGGCACACTGCACGGGAGCGCAAGCGACCGCGGCGCTCTGGACGGCGTTCCCGGGGCGCTGCTTTGCCGGCAGCGTGGGAACCGCCATCATCATCTGAAGCAAAACGAAAGGAACAAAATGGACAGGAATGAGAGCAAGGAACACGTCGAAAATTCATGCGGCTGCAAGAAGCAGGGTTGTTCCGGGCAATCCGCGAAAAGCGAAGGCAACCTTGATGGCTTTCTCGAAGATAAAATGCTCGATGACCGAATGCGCCTGATTAAGCATAAAATCATCGTCTTGTCCGGGAAAGGCGGCGTGGGCAAAAGCACGGTCGCGGCAAACCTGGCCGTTTCCCTGGCCCTGGCCGGAAAGAAAGTGGGCCTGCTGGATGTGGACATCCATGGCCCGAGCATTCCGAAAATGCTGCGCCTGGACGACGCAAAGCCGGAAATCAGGAAGCAGGCCATCGGCCCGATCGAGAAGGCCGGAATGAAGGTGATGTCAATTGGATTCCTGCTGCGGAACCGGGACTCCGCGGTGATCTGGCGGGGACCGATGAAGATTGGCGTCATCAAGCAGTTTCTCAAGGACGTGGATTGGGGCGAACTGGACTATCTCATCGTCGATTCCCCGCCAGGCACCGGCGACGAACCGCTCTCCGTCTGCCAGCTCTTGGAAAATGCCGATGGCGCCGTGATTGTCACAACGCCGCAGGACGTTGCAACCGCAGACGTGCGCAAATCCATTACTTTCTGCAGGCAGTTGAACATGCCGGTATTGGGGGTCGTGGAGAACATGAGCGGTTTTGCGTGCCCGAAATGCGGAGAAGTGACCGATATTTTCATGACCGGCGGCGGCGAGCTGATGGCGAATGAAATGAATATCCCGTTTCTGGGCCGGATTCCTATCGATCCCGCGATCGGCCGGTCCTGCGACGACGGAACGCCGTTTGTGTATCATTACAGCCGCACGGAAACCGCAAAAGCGTTTGAACGGGTCATCGGGCCAATCCTGGCGCTGTCGGCCCGAGACAAGGACAAACAGGACACAGAGAAAACCACAGGGGGTAAAGACATCATGAAAATCGCGCTGCCGGTCGCCGGAGGCAAGCTTTGCATGCACTTCGGGCACTGCGAACAGTTCGCCCTGGTGGATGCCGATTCCAAGGCACGGAAAATTACAGGCCAAGAGATGCTGACGCCGCCGCCCCACGAGCCGGGCGTGCTGCCGAAGTGGCTGCACGGGCTGGGCGTAAACGTGATCATTGCCGGCGGCATGGGGCAGCGGGCGCAGGCGCTTTTCAAGGAGAATGACATCAAGGTCATCGTCGGCGCGCCGGCGGAAACACCCGAGAAACTGGTGGCCGCCTATCTCGAAGGAACGCTGGCAAGCGGGACCAATGTCTGCGATCACTGAGAAAGCTTGCCGCACCCCCGCCGCACTGAGCGCGGAATAAGCACTCCGGTTATGCCCGTCGATGCCGCGGCGAATTACCGGTTCCGCGCCCAGTCCCAGCGCAGCGAATTCGTGCCGTGCTTGACTCCGGATTTTGCGGGTTGAACCATGTGCGCACGGAATAACTTTATTATTTGCTCTCCGGGCATTCGCGGTTCGACGCCGTCAGAAAACAGGCGATAACGCTCACGGGAATGGCATGCGGGCGCCCGGTGCTCGCGCTGACGGAAACCCACATGGTCTCGCCCCGCGCCAGGAGTTTGGAATCCGATGTCCGCACAAACCTGTACTGGCGAAGGGACCTGACTCCACGGAAGTATTCCACCCAGGTGCAGGCTTCGATGCAGTCGCCCGGATATGCCGGGCTCAGGTACTCGATTTTGTGTGAGCGCACCAGCCACGTGCATCCGGCGGCGCGCATTGCGGCGGTGCCCCCGGAGGCGGCCGCATGCCGGATGGCGGAATCCTGCATCCACTGAATGTAGACCACGTTGTTCACGTGCCCGTTTTCGTCAATGGCATCCGCGGGAACGGTGAACCGGTGGAGAAATGAGGGGCCAGCACCTGTTTCTCTGTCGCTCATTGCGTTAAGCCCGCTCCGGGTTTATTGGGGCGCGTAATAGTCGTCGTTCTTGGGAACGATGGACGGGACCAGGAAAAGCAGGAGCAGGAAAAAGGCCTGCAGCGCGGCATAGAAAAGGAAAAGCGTCTGGTAACTGCAGAAGGTCATCCCCCACTTTGTCCAGTGCGGCGCAAGCATTCCCGAGCCAATGACCATGGAGGTGAAGAAGCGGCTCGCCGCGCCGCCGATCGAGTTGTAGGTTGAAATATAGGCCGACGCCATAGTCTTGTTGCCGGGCCTGGCCAGGGCCATCAGCTCGAGCGAATAGCAGCACAGGCAGTTCGCCGCCCAGAACCCGAGCAGAAACGCGATTGTGCCGACGATGAAGAAGAAGCCCGGAACTGTCGGGCTCAGTATGAAAAGAGCGAAGGCGCCCGCGGCGTAAAATATGTGGCCCCAGGGCTGGAGAAGGCGCACTCCGAAACGCCGCAGCAGCCGGGCCGTCAACAGGTACCCGATGATCATTCCTACCATGTAGGCCACCGAAATCCACTGCACGACCGCCGCGCCGGCTTTGATCTCGCGGTCCAGGTAGATGTATGTAAGCGGCAGAAGGGAGCTGAAGCCCAGGGCAAGGCAGCAGGCGTAGATTGCCCAGCCGGTCAGGGGCCGGTTCCGGATGGACATGGCAAGCGACTTTCTCAGGTCGTAGCGGCCAAGCTCCCTGTTGTCGAGCGGCATCTTGTCCAGGCAGTGCTTCCGCCCTATTACCATCAGGCCGACCAGCATGATCACAAGCTGCATGGACCAGATCGGGGGATTCTTTCCCATGGCAAGGCTCACCAGGAAGAAGCTCGCCGCGGTCAACGCCAGGTACGAGAAGCGCATCTTTCCGAAAAACCGGCCGCGCTCGGACGGCAGCAGGATATTGTCGAGCATGGGATACCAGGTTACGCTGTAGAGCGGGCGCGACAGGCAATACACAAGGCAGCCCAGCAGCACGAGGTACTTGTCCGCCGGCGCGCCGATAAAGGGTGCCGCGGCCATCACCAGGAACCCGGCGCACCCCATGTAGCAGGCGAACGAATAGGTCTTCCTCAGCCCGGCGAAGTCGGCTATGGCCGCGCTCGGAATGGTTAATACGATGGCCGCGGCCGCGCTCAGCGCGGTCGACAGCATCGCCAGCGTGGCGCTCCCGCGCAGCAGGGTGATGTAAAGAACGATGATCGCGCTCGAGTCGAGCATCACCTCGGCGTAGCAGCCGAACCAGGTCGAGGCATAGGCGAAAAACCGGCCGCGCTTGCGCGCGCGGTCGTCCAGCTGTTCGGCGAACGACATTCTGTGCGCGAATGACTTCATGTGCTCCAAATCACCCGCCCGCGGCGGTCATCCATCCAGTGCCCTGTAATTTACGCATCTGCGACTCGGGCCGGCTGGACCCTGGCGCCCGAGCCATTCAGCGCGCCGTCAGCCGGCGCCGATTCCGGTCTTGTGCCACCTGTCCCTTATCTCCCGAACGCATGCGTGAAAAGGATCCCGATCGGCGCGAACCGGGAACTCTACGCAGAACACGCCGTTGTACGAGATGTTGAGCATTTGCGCGAACACATCATCCCATTCCACGGTTCCCTGCCGAAACGCAAGATGATCGTCGTCTATGCCCATGTTGTCGGCCAGGTGAACGTAGTTGAGCCAGGGCGCGAGGTCGGAAAGCAGCTCCGCCGTGGTGCCGGTCATGTTGCCATGGCCCGTGTCGAAGCAGAATTTCAGCGACTGGCTGTCGAGCCACAGAACCCTGGTGAATTCGGCTGCCGTGCTGAACAGCTCATGGCAGTTCCGGTACTGATAGGCATAGTGGTTTTCAAGGTTCAGGACCACGCGCTTGCGTTCAAACTCCGCGAGAACGCCTTCCAGAACACGCCTTGTCCGCGCGATGCCCTCATCCCGGCCGGAATAGCTGCCGCCGTGAACGACAAGATTATTGGTCCCGGTCCGCTCGCACACCTGGAGCCACTGCAAAAGGTCCTTCGCCGCTTTCGCGGGCTCGGACTCCGCAATGTTGTTCCAGATATGCGCTGAAAGCAGCGCCCGGTGCCTGCCCCGGAGCGCGGCGAGCGCGTCAATGTCTGCCGCCGTGCAGTGCGGGCGGCCGAACGACTCATTCCAGGACAGCTCTACGCCGTCCAGCCCGAGGTCCCCGGTTTCCTTGGCCAGGCAATCCGCAATGTCCCGCCAGTCAAAATGCAGTGCGCTTATGACTATTTTCATTTCGCCGCTTTTCCGCCCGCGATGCGTTTGAACACTGCATACTGGATCGCCATCAGAGCCGCCTTGCCGGCCTTGCCGTCAGGTTGCGTATCGCCCTTGACCGATACGCGGATATTCAGGAGATTGTCCTTCTCCTTCAAGACCCCGTCAGGAATGGGCAAGGCTATCGAAGACGGCGCGCCGGCGCTGAAGGGCGTGGGCGCATTGTGCAGCTCCCTGCCGTTCAGGGTGATTACCGCATTCCCGGCGCCGGCCCCCTTGCTTGCGCTTACGCGCAGCTCGAACCTGTCCGCAAGGTCGTTCTTCCACAACCACTGGCCGGCTTCGGCCTCGGGTTTGGCGGCGGTCAGAACGCAGGCCGGGTGCGTCGCGCCGGCGGCCAAGTCGCCGGCCGAAGCGGCATTTGTCACGTCGCACAGCAGGCCTTTTTTGAAATTGCTGGCCGCAAGGAAGTAATCGTTGTCCGCAGCCGAGTAGTCGCCCGCCTTCTGCGCAACCGCCCGCTGGGCCGGGGCTTTGCGGAAGACGGCAAGGTCCTTGCTGGTCCTGGTTCTCGTGACAACGGTCCTGGCCACGTTCAGGAAATGGGCGCAGCCGGTCCAGTGATCTATGGCAGCCTTGTTCAAAGCCAGCAGTTCGTTGTAGAGCGCCTCGGCTTCCGCGATCCTGGCCTCCAGGACATCAATGTTCCTGGCCGCGTACTGGCGCATTTCGTTCTGGTTGTTGTGGAACGGGCCGCCGATCATCCAGCCGTAGTTCTTGCTCGACGCAAACCGGTCGAAGTACGAAAGCGTGTCGCTGAATTTCTCCAGCGGCTTCCAGGCGGCAGGACCTATGAATTTGCTTGCCGCCTCCCTGACGGATTCGCCGGGATCATAGGCGTCGGGATTCCACTGGAAATCGGCCGAAACCGCGTTGGCTATGCACCGCGCCGGGAAGTCACTGTTGAAGCCGTACCAGCCGATGGATTCGAGGAACCCGTCCCAGTACAGGTCCTTCAGGGTGTTGATGGGCTCGGCGCCGTAGTGGTAGAAATACGCCCGGTACCATGTGACGGCGCTGTTCTGCCAGAGCCACGGCTTGCGCCGGATCAGGCCTGTGACCCATGCCACCTCACCCCTGGTGGCCAGCGGCGTGCCGTTCACACGCTGGCCGGTCCAGAAGACATCCACCTCCATGGGCCATCTGTCGCCGATCGCCCGGAGATAGGCGTCGCGGTCCTCGCCGTACGACCTCCAGCCCGACCCGCCCGGACCCCAGTAGAAAGGGGGACAGACCAGGAGCCGCGCCTTGGGATAGTCCTTTTTCAAGCGCGCCATGAGGTTGGTGACAATCCAGGTGTCTGCTTCGCGCGCGCTTCCGAATTTCTCCTTGTCGTACGGGTTGAGCGGAAAGCGGACGTCGTCGAGCTGAATGTCGAGATGGCCGCCGGCCGCCTCCATTCTCCTGGCGTAAACGAGCAGCGCGTCCAGGCTTTCCTCGTCCGCGCATACCTTGTATTCAGGGGCGCCGACCTGCGGATGCACGCATCCGTACCACGTGATTCCCAGCGGTGAAAGGCTTCGGCCAATGTCATCTATGACCGACAGCCTGCAGCCCGAGCCGTCCCATTTTTCCGGCATGCGCCAGTAGCCGTCGCCCGGGTTCTCCCTGTCCCCGTGCCCGGCGGGAATGACCTGCTGGTACACGTTTGCGTTGAACTTGCACATCACCGTGAAGCTCCTTTCCTTGGCCAGGAGAAAGGCGGTGTCGGGCATGTTGGTATCGCGGGACCGGGACCCCCACGTCAGCCAGGAGGGTGAATAGAAGAAGCCGCCCACGCCCGTGATGTAGCCCCGCTTCAGGCCCCGGGGATAGTCCTCTACCCGCGCAGCGCGCGCCGCCGTTCTCCCGTCCTTCCAGTGAATCAGCTGGTTGAGGCTGGATATGGCCCAAACCAGGCCCAGCCGGTCCCTGCCCTTCAAAATGATCAGCGGCTTGCCGCCCGCCTCGGCGCACTGTAGAATATAACCCTGCTCCCTGTCCGGGACTGCGGGAAGGCCCTTGACCTGCCGGGCTATTTCGGTGTCGCCCAGCGATATCACCGAGACGGCGTCCGCCCCGGGCGCGGAAACCGTCTCGGCCGCGCCGCCATAGCGGGCTATGCGGTCTTTCAGCAAATCCAGGAGCGGCGCCGGATTCTCAACGTCCTTCCCGACCACGATGGCCACCCTGGACATTGGCAGATACGCGTCCAGGTATTCCGCCTTCTGCGGCGAAGGCAGTATCCTCCCGGTGTAATGCGGCATCATCAGGGGGTCGGCGCGCAGGCGCTCCTCGACGCCGGCAGCGCCCGGCGCGTATGCCGGAACAGCGGCCGCTCTGCAAGCCGGCAGTACGTGCAATGCGAGGATGAAAATGACAACGGCGACATTCTTTATCTTGCTCACTTTTTCGCCTCCTGAATCACAGACGCGGGAAAAAACATTCCCGGCATGCCCTGCTTTGTGAACATCTCCGCAACCGGCGCACATATTACGCACGATTGCACACGTGGCGCACAGTTTTCCGGGAACGGAAAACACCTGAACTTATTTCATTTTTCCCCGGGAAAGTCGACTTCTAAAATTCCGCCCGCCCGCGCGCGAACGCGTTTAGTCTTGCCTCCGGAGCGCGGAATCGGCAGATTAAAGCGATAAACAAGGAGGATAAAGCCATGACAGAAACGCTGGGCAATATCGGGTGGGCAATGCTCTTCGCGTTTGTTGGCGGCATCATAGGCATGGTCCTTGTGCTGGGCGCCACCGTTATCATCCCGAGAATGCTCTACAGGCTCACGCCAAATCTCGACGAGGACAAGGAGATTGCCCGCGGCAACCAGGCCGTGGCGGAGTACTTCGGCCGCGTTGTGTCCGCATGCATAACCGGCATCAGCATCGTCGTTGCCGCCGCCATCCTTGGCGGTATTCTTGCCGGCCTGATGTAGACCAAGACAAGCCGCCAGGAGCCTTCATGAACCCCCGGCATGCACACAGAGTTCTTCTCCCGGCCGGCATCGCCTGCGCGTTGCTCGCGGCGCCCTTCCCGCTCTTCGCGCGCGGCGGCGGAGGCTGCCTCGAAAAAGGGACGCCTGTCTTGACGCCGCTGGGCCCGGTTGCCGTTGACCGGCTGAACCCCGGCGACAAGGTTCTTTCCGTCAGCGGCGGCGCCGCGGCGCTCTCTGAAGTCCGGGCCGTGACACAAGTCGATCCGGAAGATTATATCGAACTGGCAGCCGGCGGCCGCAATCTGCGCCTGACAGCCGCCCATCCGGTCCAGACCGCGCCCGGCGTGTTCAAAACAGCCGGCGTCATCATGGCAGGCGAAACGGTGATCGTCCGGGATCGCGGCGCGTTTCTCTCAGCCACGGTGGATTCAGCCAGGCGCATTCCGGCCGCCAGCCCCGCGTTCAACCTGCTTGTGGCGCCGGGCGGAACCTACGTGGCCGGCGGCGTGGTCGTGCACAACAAGGGCTGCTTCCTCCCCGACACCCCGATCCGGATGGCCGACAACACCGAAATGTACATATCTCGAATTCAGCCCGGCGATTCAATCATGGCCTTCACGCCGGAAGGCATGGTGACAACCGCCAGGGTACAGAGCGTCCTGGCCCTCGATGTGGACGAGTACCGGGAAATCCAGGTTGGCCCAATGCTCTTGCGCGTCACACCGGAACACCCCTTTTATGCGGGCAATGGCACATTCAAAACCCTGGAAGCGCTAAACATCGGGGACGAGGTTCATGTTTTCGACGGAGTCTCCCTGAGCCCCCGTAAAATTTCCAGCATAGCGGCCATTCGAGCCCCTACCCGCGTCTACAACCTCCAGACCGATGCCCCGAACACCTTCTTCGCAAACGGCGCGGCCGTGCATAACAAAGGCGGAGGCTGCTTCCTACCCGGAACGCCCATCCGCCTTGAGGACGGAACTGAAACCAACATCGCCGCGGTCCAGCCCGGAAGCCGCCTCCTGGCTTTCACGGGCGGCGGACAGATTGTCGGAACCATTGCCCGGCAAGTTCTCGTCCACGAGGCGGACGAGTACTGCGTGGTTCGAACGGCTGGGCTGATCCTGAGCGTGACGGCTGAGCACCCATTCTACGTCGGCAACGACACTTTCAAAGCGCTCGCGGACCTGGAGGCCGGAGACTCGATCTATGTTCTCGACGGCCAAGCCTTGAGCGCCCGGGCGATCGAGAGCATTGAAACGATACGCTCCAAAACGCTTGTCTACAACCTGCAGACCGACGCCCCGAACACCTTCTTCGCAAACGGCGCGGCCGTGCACAACAAGGGAGGCGGGGGGCGCTCGCATTCCTCGCGCGGAGGATCGAGCGCGGTATTCGCGGATAATCCATTGGCCGTTATTATATTATTCTTTGGTCTTTCTGTTTTCATCTTGATCGGCGCTCTTGCCGGGTCAAAGCAAGGGAAGGCATTGGAGGACCTCGATTTTGTCTATTCGCCCGCCCAGGTCTCCGGAAAATCCGGCAAGACCATCAAGCTCCTCGAATTCCTGGCCAGGCAGGATCCGTCAATGTCGCCGGGAGCCCTGCAGGAACAGGCCAGGGCCACCTTCCTGAAACTCCAGGAATGCTGGCAGGCCCGCGAGTACGGGCCGATGAAACCGCTCATGATGAGCGATCTCCATGCGGACCATTGCAGCCAGCTTGCGGGCATGGTTCGGAACCACGAGATCAACGTGATCGAGGGCGTCAAGGTTGACCGGATTGACCTCGTGAATGTCCGCTACACTTTCAAGGAAAACCAGAGGGAGTTCACGGCGCTCATCACGGCCACGGCAAAAGACTACTACCTTGACGACCGCACACAAAAGCGCCTGCGCGGTGACGACCGGCCTGCCCAGTTCCAGGAGTTCTGGACGTTCCAGCGCCAGGACAATGCGTGGCTGCTCAGGGAAATCGAGCAGTCGCGCGAATCGGACGCCCTGAAAGAGGACAATTTCTTCGAGCAGTTCACCGACAAGAGCCTGGAACAAATCTACGGCGACGAAGCCGGCAAGGACGGCGCGGCGGGGCCCTGGCTGGAAAAAGACGTCGCCGCCAAGGAAACGCGCGTGGAACGGCTGCTCAACTTCCTCGTGCAGACCGACAAGATATGGGACCGCCAGGCCATGCTCACGGCAACGCGCAAAGTGTTCCTCGCCCTGATGGGCGCATGGGAAGCCGCCGATGAAAAAGCGGCGCCCGATGATGACTTGTTCCCCGAACTGGCCGCCGATCTGCGCAAGCAGATCGAAAACAACCGCGCAACCGGGCTCAAGCTTGAGTTTCGCAACCTCTGCGTACGCAAGGTGGAACTAATCCTGGTCCGGAATTTCAGCGACAAGGCCAAGGACGAGTTCGTGGCCCGCGTAAGGGCTCACGCCCAGCAAATCGTAAGCAAACTGGATTCGACGGTAAAGCAGGACGCAGACGTCGCGCCGTTCGAGCAGTTCCTGACCATGGGCCGCCTCGACGGACGCTGGAAACTCAAGGAAATCCTGCCGCCCGCGGACGCCCGGAAATTGATCGCAAGCGAAAACCTTGACCAGGATTCCAACCTGCAGCAACTCCAGTGGTACTACCAGCACAAGCGGGCATGACCGCCCGGCATATCAGCCGCTCTTCCGCGGCCGCGCGATCGCAGGCCATGTCTACCGGCCGGCTGTGCAGCCGCAGAACTTTGCTTCAGGAGTGACACAGCCTCTCAACTATCACCCAGACACGCTACCTTTGGAATGTTTATTGTGAATGGCTGACCACAAGCCTCCCACTTTGCTTCACGGGCTGTAGTTGAATCGTATACTCTTGACAAACATCCTTGCCCCCAAAAAGTGGCGCTGCAATTCCTTTGCTCTCGTATCCATCCGCACTTATGCGAAGTCTTATCAGCCTGTCGAACCGCTCAACATCGAAGAAAACAACGCCGTCTAAAACATTAAATGACAGCTTGACGAGACAGGAGCAAATAAATCGACCATCTTCAAGAATTGTGCATTCACACGGCCAAGGAACGTCTTCATTCGAAATAAAGAATGTCTTGAGCGGCTTGTTACTCACAGCGTCGACACACCTTCCTGTGACAGTGTATATAAAATAACGTTCCCCCGGTTGACCAACTACTGCTGTATTGTAGAACTTCACATACCCAAGACCCATGATCTCACAGCAGGACCTCAATACCATCTCGATGGTAGTTTCCTTGAAACGCATTCCTATTTTCTGTTTCGCGCAAACTAAGGGATGATGCGTAATTATGCGGATGCCATCGTCCTTGCCACGCGCATCAATGGAGCATTGCTCTAAAAAATGTGCAACGTCCTCTATACTGGATTCCCTCGCATCGAACTCTTTGACCGTAACGGTCCAAACATCTCCTGTTTTACCAAGGGCTTCTAAGCAAAGCATAACTGCGATTATCGTAATTGCCTTGCCTATCCGTATGCGCATCATTGTCCTCATAATTGGACATTCCTTGGTCGAACGCGGCGTTGTCGGGCCACAAATCTATTGACAGGATACCCTGATCGCCCCATCGCTGGCAAGCGCTTTGTCGAGAAGGAAAAGGCCGGCGGCGCATCTTGAGACATCGCTTGCCAGGCCGGAGCGCGCCTGCGATCAGGCGGGAAACGCTTTCGCGCGAAGGCGCATGGGCGCCGCGGCGTTGTATGCTTCGAAAAACGCGGAAACGTCCTCCGGCCGCGTCCATCCGGCGGCTTCGAGGGATTTGCCCACACGGTACAAATCCTTTCGCGCGCGGCGCCTTGAAACGCGGCCCTTGTATCGGACCCCGTCAAGGTCCACCGCCCACATGCCGTCCGGCCGCCCGTTTTCAACCAGGACGTTTTCATCCTTCAGGTCCCTGTTCGAATATCCCTGCGCGTGAAACGCGGCGGCAAGACGCGCGTACCCGGCCAGGACCGCGCGCCGCAGTTCCGGTTCGGCGTTGTCCATCTTCAGCAGGCCGGTGAGCGGACTGGCATCGCGTATTTCGCGCGTCACGAGATATTCGCGCCGGCGCAATCCGGCAAAACGCACAACCGCCCACGCAACGGGCTCGGCCACGGGCAGGCCTTTTGCGCGCAAATCCAGGGCCGCGGCCGCCGCCTTCAGAACGCGGGACGGCCTCAACGCGAAGCGCGCCGACGCGATTCCGCCCGGCCATGAATATGCCTTGAACACCATCCCGTCCAGCAGCGCCACGCGGCATCCGGGATAGGCCTTGTACTCCGCGCCGCCGCCAGGAAATGACTGCCGGTTGCGCTCCATCCAGCGCTCAAACTCGCTCCGGGCCCCCGGCGGCGTCCGCCACGCTATGCCGCCGAGCCTCACGCGGCACTCGCCCGTGCGCCGCCCGGCGCCGAGCCACGCCAGGATGGCCAGCAGCATCAGCGTCGTCATAAGGCCATCGGTGGCATTAGCGTGTTTTGCCAGCAGGATATCCCACGGGAAAGCCACAGAGTAGTCGGAAAAGAAGTGGAAGGTTTGAATGATGAACACCCAACCGGCGTGCGCGCCCACGCACATCCAGATCGAACCCGTCCTCTGCTGCATCGCGCACAGCATCACTCCCATCAGCGCCAGGTTGAGCATGCTGAACCAGTTCCACGGGGTCAGGTCCGAGAATGCCAAGGTTGACTGGAGAACTGCCGCGCAGCGGCTCAAGAAGCCCGAGCCATCGAAGGATGCCGAATCCGGATTGAGGTAGTGTGCCGCGGCAAACAATACGCTGCTCGCCAGCGCCGCCGGCCAAATGCCCGCCACCCTTGCCAGGACGCGGTATAGAATGCCGCGGACCGCCGTCTCCTCGATGAGCGCCACGACCAGCCCGGCTGCGAAATAGCGGACCGCCACGGCCACCCTGGCAGCAGCGCCCATATCCATCGGCGTCCAGGAGTGCGCGCCCATCGCCAGGGTGGCCGCCCTGAGAACACCCATGGTCAAAAGGGCGATTCCGGCGCCGCGCAAAACCCGGTCCCGGCGGCTGAGGCAATCTGGGTCCGCCCCTCCTTCCGCGGTCCAGCCGCAATCGCGCCAGCCCCGCCAGCCTGCGCGCCGTACGGCAATCCACAGCGCCGCAAAGCCCCAGCCCATGAGGCAGCGGCGCATGACCTTTTCCGGCCCCTTTTCCAGCAGAAAATCCGCGAACTCTCCGCCAATGGCCCTTGCCGCGTCCACCAGGAGGACGGAGGTGACTGACGCCAGCACAAGCGTCGCCGCCAAAAGAAGCAGGCTGAAGCCGAGAAAGTGCGCCGCATCCATGTCCGTCCGTGGCTGTTCACGCGATGTCATGCTGCAAACACTACCAGCTTTGCCGGGCAACTCAACCCGGATTTTTCGGGCTCAAGCCCGAACAGCCGCAGCGCTTGAATTTGGCTTGACGCGGCGCAGGACTTGTTTCAGGATGCAGGCCCATGAAACGGAAAACCAACAAAGTGACACTCGACGCCCTGGCGTCGCTGTGCAAGCGCCGCGGGTTCATATTTCAGAGCTCGGAAATCTACGAGGGCATAAACGGCTTCTGGGACTACGGGCCCATGGGCTGCGAGCTGAAGCGAAACATCCGCGAGTCGTGGTGGAAAAGCACTGTGCTGCTCCGCGAAGATGTCGTCGGCCTGGACTCCTCGATCATCATGCACCCGAAGGTCTGGGAGGCATCCGGCCACACGTCGAGCTTTGCCGACCCCATGGTGGACTGCCGGGTGTGCAAGCGCCGCTTCCGCGCCGACCAACTCTGCGAGGAGCAGGGGCAAAAGCTCGCCAGGGACGGGAATGGGTTCCGCCTGCCCGATGCCGTGCGCTGCCCGCACTGCGGCGAGAACGGCCGGCTCACGGACCCGCGCGCGTTCAACCTCATGTTCAAAACCTTTGTTGGGCCCGTGGAGGAAGACGCCACGCTGTCCTACCTGCGCCCGGAAACCGCGCAGGGCATATTCGTCCAGTTCCAGAACGTGCTGAGCGTTTCCCGCCGCAAGGTGCCCTTCGGCATCGCCCAGATCGGCAAGGCGTTCCGGAACGAGATCAACCCGAGAAACTACACGTTCCGATCCCGCGAATTCGAGCAGATGGAGCTTGAGTTCTTCATCAAGCCGGGCGCCGACGAGGAATGGCACACATACTGGGTTGCCGAGCGGATGAAGTGGTACAGGAAGATAGGGCTGCCCGAAGAAAGCCTGACCCGGTACGTGTACGGCAAGGATGAACTCGCCCACTACGCCAGCGCCTGCGTGGACATCATGTACGACTTCCCGTTCGGCGTCCAGGAGCTCGAAGGCATTGCGGCTCGCGGCAATTTCGACCTCTCACGCCACCAGGAATTCAGCGGAAAGTCAATGGAGTATTTCGACCCCGACACCCGTGAGCATTTCATCCCGAACGTCGTGGAACCCTCTGCCGGCGTGGACCGCATCGCGCTGGCAATCCTGTGCGAGGCCTACAGGGAGGAATGGGTTCCTGCCGGGGACACGGTTTCGGAAATCCTCGAGGCCGAGCCCGGAAAGCAGCCGCCGGCCGGCTTCGAACTCAGGACCGTTCTCGGGTTCGCGCCCTGCGTCGCCCCTATCAAGGTTGCGGTTTTTCCCCTGCTCAAGAACAAGCCCGAGCTGGTCGCAAAAGCCCGGGCGATTTTCGAGACGCTGCGCGAGCGATGGCCCTGCTTCTACGACCAGGGCGGCGCCATCGGGAGACGCTATCGAAGGCAGGACGAGATCGGCACTCCGTTCGGGGTCACAGTTGACTTCCAGACAATCGAAGACGGGACCGTCACGCTCCGCGACCGCGACACCATGAAACAGCAGCGCCTGCCCGCGGCGGGGCTCGCAGCCGCCATTGAGCAGGCAATGAAATAGCGACTGCCCTGAGAGGTCGGACACATGCAGCTTCGGGAAATCCTGCGCAAGGTGGAGTCCGGCGAATTGAGCGCGGAGGCGGCCTTGACCCGTCTCGGCGACATGGCCGAGCGCAACCTCGGCTTTGCACGGGTGGACCTTGACCGCGTTCGGCGGCGCGGCATGCCGGAGGTGATATACAGCCCCGGCAAAACCTCCGCGCAGATCGTGAAGATCATGACGGCCCTCATCGAAGCCGGCCAGGATGTGATGGCCACCCGCGCATCCCCGGAACAATGGGAGGCGATTCGCAGCGCGCACCCGGCCGCGGAATATCACCCTGAGGCCAGGCTGGTAATCATGCGGCATGCCGCGCCGCGCGCGCCGTCCGGGCGCGTGGCCATTGTATGCGCCGGCACGTCGGACATCCCGGTCGCCGAGGAAGCGGCGCTGACGGCCGAGTGCGCCGGCGCGGCAGTTGATCGTTTTTTCGATGTGGGCGTGGCCGGCCTGCACCGGCTCCTGAACCACCTCGAAGCCCTGCGCCGGGCCAGAGTCCTGGTGGTCGTGGCCGGAATGGAAGGCGCGCTGCCGTCCGTTGTCGGAGGCCTGGTCGACAAGCCCATTATCGCGGTTCCAACCAGCGTGGGGTACGGAACCGGACTGCACGGGATATCCGCCCTGCTCTCCATGCTCAACACGTGCGTTCCGGGCATTACCGTGGTCAACATTGACAACGGCTTTGGAGCCGGCATTGCCGCGGCCATGGTCAACAACGCCGCCGGAGCCGCGCCATGAAAGCAGTCCATTTCGACATGGTCGGCGGCGCCTCGGGCGACATGATACTCGCAGCCCTGATTGACCTCGGCGCGCCCGTCGAGGATTTGATCAAATCCCTCGCGACTTTGAACATCGGGCCGTTTGACATCAGGGCCGAGCAGTGCGTCCAGGGCGGCATGCGGGGAATGCGCGTAACCGTCATTGACGGGGCCGAGCCTGCAGGACATGCGCGCCGCGGCGGCCACGCCCACTCGCATGAAGAACATGCGCACGCCGGAAATGCCGGCGGCGGGGGGAAACCGCATCCGCACAGGGGGCTGGCTGACATTCGCAAGGCCATACTTGGCGCGGCATTGCACGACACGGTCCGAGGCTCGGCCATCCGCGTTTTCGAACGCCTGGCCGCGGCCGAGGCGGCCGTTCATGGAACCACTCCGGACGAAATTCACTTCCATGAAGTCGGCGCCGTTGATTCCATAGTGGACATTGTCGGCGCCTGCGCGGCCATGCACATGCTCGGTATCGAAGCGGTTGCCATCGGCCCCTTTCCCATAGGGTACGGAACCGTTGTCTGCGCGCACGGAACCATTCCTCTCCCGGCGCCCGCAACGGCCGAAATGATACGCGGCTTTCCCGCCGTCACCACCGGGGAAACCGCCGAGCTCGTCACGCCCACCGGCGCCGCGCTGCTGACAACATGGAAATCAATCGAGCGTATGCCCGCCGGCAGGCTACTCAAGACCGGCTGCGCGTTCGGCAGGCATTCGCTCAAGGACCGGCCCAACCTGCTCCGCGCGCTGCTCTTCGAAACCGGCGTGGACGCCGGCGCCGACGAATGCCGCGTCCTGGAATGCAACATTGACGACACCACTCCGGAACTGCTTGGAAACATGCTCTCGCGGCTTGGCGCGGCCGGCGCGCTGGATGCTTTCCTTACGCCCGTGCAGATGAAAAAGCAGCGGCCGGGCTCGATGCTGACGGTGCTGTGCAAGCCCCGGGACCAGGCCGCCCTGGAAGACCTGGTCTTCAGGGAATGCACGACCTTCGGAATCCGCTCCTACGCGGCCGGCCGCACGGTCCTGGCCCGCAGGTTCGAAACGGTCCGTACCGCCTTCGGCGAGGTGCGCGTCAAGGTCGGACAATGGAAGGGCGAGGACATAACGCGCTCGCCCGAATACGAAGACTGCGTGCGGCTGGCGGACCGGGCCGGAGTCCCGGTGCGGGCGGTCTACGAACAGGCGCTGCGTTCCGCCTTGCGCTAAGCTGAGCCGGGCATCGCATATTCGGCCGCTCCATCGAAAACCGTTTCGGCCGGGCCGAGGAGCGTCACACGTTCCGCGCCGGCGCCGGTCAACACGAAGTTCACGCTAAGCCGGTCGCCGTGGGCGCATTCCAGTTCCACCGGCGGATGAACCCGCCCAAGCCGACCCAGTATCACGGCCGCGGCCGCCATGCCGGTGCCGCAGGCAAGCGTCTCCGCCTCCACTCCTCGCTCAAACGTCCTGATGCGCACCGTTCCGTCGGGCTCGATCCTGACGAAGTCCACGTTCGTGCCGGCCGGCGCAAAAGCCGGGTGCCGGCGCAATGCCGAGCCCACGCGCGCCACGTCAATCGTGTCCCAGTCCGGGGGCTCCGTCACCGCGTGGGGCACTCCCAGGACAACCCGGTGACAAAGCCGCTTTTGCCCGGCAACGTCCAGCTCAAGGTTCATCGAAAAGCCCGATGGCGCAGGCAGGTCAAGCATGACCTTCCCGCCGATCACTCGCGCGCGGACATTGCCCGCCGCGGTTTCAATGCTCATGTCAGCCGGCGCCGCTCCGATCTCGTGCGCGAAGCGCGCCACGCAGCGCGCGCCGTTCCCGCAGAGATCCGCCTCCGTTCCGTCCGGATTGAAAAACCGCATTCGGAAGTCCGACTTTCCCGAGACCTGGATCAGGATCAAGCCGTCGGAACCTATTCCCGTGCGCCTTTCGCACAGCGCTCGAATCCAGCGCCGGTCCCCGCATGGGAACGCTCCGCCGCGGTCGTCCACCAGGATGAAGTCGTTGCCGGCGCCGTGCATTTTTCTGAAACTAAAGCGCATTGCTTTTCCCGCGGAAGTCAAAAAAATGGGCCGCCGTAATGAACGGCGGCCCGACCAAACACGCAAAGCGAAATCAGAGAACCGCGTCCTTCGCGGCCTTTGCCAGGCGGAACTTAACCACCTTCTTTGCGGGGATCATTATCTCCGCGCCGGTCGCAGGATTGCGTCCCTTCCGCGCCTTGCGCTGAACGAGAACCAGCTTTCCAAGCCCAGGCAGGGTGAACCCGTCCTTGGCGCCCTTGTAGGCCATATTCACCAGCGCTTCAAGAGCCGCCGCGGCCTGTTTCTTGCTCATCCCAGCCGCCTCGGCAATGCCCGCCAGAATCTCGCTCTTGGTCTTGGGTTTAGCCATGTTTTGAACCCTCCTTTGTTTGGTGCAATTTCCCCGGCCTTCCAATCCGGGACACTTGTAAACTTCCTGGCAACCAACACTAAACCTCGAATCCTTTGGTAATGTCCCAAAGCGCGGAGCGAAACACAAGCAAATAAAAACAGGAAAAATCAACGCCGGCAGGCGTCAGGAATTGACAGGACTTGGCGAGTCTTCGAATCACCGGCGGCGCCTGCCCAGGCGCCCGAAGGAGCGCACATGCGAGGTGAAGCCCGCGGGGCGATCCGGGGCCAGGCGTTCCGTGGGCACATCCGGGTGCTCCGATTTCGGAATGGACATGCGGATGATCCCCTCGATGCGGCGCACGTCCTGGCCCTGGTCCGGAGTGGCCAGCGAAATGGCATGCCCGCTTTTCCCGGCGCGCGCGGTGCGCCCGATGCGGTGCACGTAATTCTCAGGATCGTCCGGGAGATCGTAGTTGACAACAAGCTCGATCCCGATCACGTCAATCCCGCGCGCGGCAATGTCGGTTGCGACCAGAATCCGGGCGCGCCCCGACTTAAACGCCGCCAGCGCGGCCTGCCTCTGGGCCAGCGAGCGGTCGGCATGAATCTCCGAAACCGCATGGCGCTCCAGGCGCAGCACCGCGGCGACCTTGTGAGCCGCCCTTCGAGTCCGCACAAAAATCAGGACCGACCCGGCGTATTGCTTGAGCAGCTCGACCAGCATCCGGCTTTTTGTCTCGCGCCGCACGACGAACATTTCCTGCGAAACGTTCTCCGCCATCGAGCCGGACGGCGCAATCTCCACGCGAATTGGAATGCGCATGTGCGCCGTGGCAATCTTCAGAACCTCGGGCGCCATGGTGGCGGAAAACAGCATTGTCTGCCGGCCGCGCGGAATCAGCCTCAATATCCGCTCGATCTGCGGGTAGAACCCCATGTCCAGCATGCGGTCGGCTTCGTCCAGAACAACCACGCCGACATCGTCCACGCGGACAATCCCCTGTTCGATCAGGTCGTTCAGCCGTCCCGGCGTGGCGATCAGAATCCGAGGCCGCGCGCGAAGCCGCTGAACCTGGTTCCTGACCGACTCCCCTCCGATCAGCACGGCCGAGCCCAGGCGGAACGGCCGCTCAAGCTTTGCGATCGTCTCGTTCACCTGGACGGCGAGCTCGCGCGTCGGCAACAGCACCAGCCCTTTCATGCGCGATCGCGAAAGCCCCTGCACCATGGGAATCCCGAAAGCCAGCGTCTTGCCCGTCCCGGTTTGAGCCACTCCTACGACATCCTTGCCTTCGACTCCGATCGGAATGGCCTTGCGCTGGATGGGAGTTGGCGCCGAATAGCGCAGGCCTTCGACCACTTTCAACAAATCAGGGGCAATCCCCAGATCACGGAAGCGCAAATTTTCTGTCGTCATAGGAAACCGTGTGCTTTCAAAAAAAATTAGCGGGCTCATCCCAACAAAATGCGAATCACGTCGGCCGCGGAATAGTCGGGATGCTCAGCCGTGCAGAACCGGCCTATGTTCAGATAATCGTCGCCCAGCGTGAGCATGCAGGGCTCGTGCCCGCCGTTCGGGAGAGCCTGGGTAAGCCCGATGTTGGCGACCAGCCCGTTGCAGAGGCACATTCGTCCAACCGTTTCCTCGATCTTTCCGCCCTGGGCCAGGTAGGCCGCCACCGGGCCGGCCGCGCAGCGGTATCCCACGGAGCCGTCCGGCTTTCGGTAGGCCTGCCGCAGGAAGCCCAGGTCGCATGTGCGGCGGCGCGCATTGTAAACCTCTTTCTCGGAAACCGTTCCCTCCAGGCTGGCCAGCTTGAACGGGAACCCTGTCGGGGACGCGACCGGATCGGTGAAAACCCGCCCCTTCCCCGCAAGCGCCTTCCGGATCAACGCACGCCGTATCTCCGGCACGATTTCGGATTCAACGCACAGCGCAAACGCCGTTCCAACCTGGATTCCGGCCGCACCCTCGGCCAGGGCCGCGCGGAATTTTTCGGGCGATCCGTAGGACCCTGCCATCCAGAACGGAATCCCCAGGGCGCGAAGCGCCGCGATGTCGAACTCATCGCGGGGCCCGTAAAGCAGCTCGCCCTCCGCGGAATAAGCGGGCTTGCCTCGCGGCGGCGCATTGTGCCCTCCGGCCGAAGGCCCCTCGACAACCAAGCCTGCAATTTCGCCTCCAATTCTCCTCTTCAACACCGTTGCCAGCGTAACTGAAGACACGATCGGAAGGAAAAGTGGTTTGTTCAACGGGGGCAGGGCTTCACCCTCATGAAATGACGCGGGGTCGAACTTCATCAGGCACGTATCGCCCCCGCCAGCCTTGGTCACGTAAATCGGATAGGTGGCCGGCTGATGCGCGGAAAGCGCGTTGATGACCGCCGGTATTTCAAGGGGAATGCCCGCGCCCATGATTATCACGGCAACGCCGGCAAGCATTGCCCCATAAATGGCGGGAAGATGCGACAACTGGATTTTCTCGAGATAGTTCATTCCCACGAAATTCCGATGCCCTTCCCGCGCAAGAAAAGTCTCGATGAAGTTCCCGGCTATCGTCAATTCCTGAAGCCAGCGGTTGCCCTCGATCGTATGCGTGCCGGTAATCTTGTAGGGCGCATTCGGCTTCTTTCCGCCCGGAATCCAATAGGCGTCCAGAATCCGCTGCGCCATGCGCTTGAAGGGAAAATGCTCGAGCGCCCGCCTGAAATGCCCCCCGATATCGCCTTCCTGCAGGCGGCGGACCATGATCTGGTCGAGCGCGGTTCCCGAAATTACACCAAGATGGCCAAGCTTGGATACGGCCTGCGCCAGGCGCCAGCCCGACACGCCCGCGCCCATGCCGCCCTGTATGATTTGCGGTATTGTTTTCAAAACGAGCACAGTATGTACTCTTTCAGTGAAAACGCTACTGTTTTTTTCCATGTTTCAGGCATTTTACATCAAACGGCAATCGGGAAAGATTTCCACTTTTTTCTTGCGTCGCCGCCGGATTGACCTAGAATGCTCGACGTTTTTCAAATGAATCCTGATTGCGGGGTGGAGCAGCCCGGTAGCTCGTCAGGCTCATAACCTGAAGGTCGTAGGTTCAAATCCTACCCCCGCTACCAATTTCGGGGCCGGAACACACGTTCCGGCCCTTTGTTTTCAAGGGTTTCCTGCATGTCCCCCGTTTCGCCCCCTTCCGGTGCAACAGACTGAAAAACGGGGCAATTCCGGGCGACGGTGCCAAAGAAACCGCCAAAGGTCCCCGGCGTGGCCGGACCTTCAGGCCGCCTTGCAGGCGCGGGCGCGTAGCGCCGCCGCGCCGCCGGACCCGGCGAAGTCGGGCCGATGGCCGCCCGGCAACCCACCAAAGAACCGCCAAAGGTCAAGCCGCCTTCCGGGCTTCTCAGGCCTCTTCCGCCCTTCTACGGGTTCCCGGATTCAAGGTCAGTTCAACCTATTTCGCCCTTGTTCAACCTCTTTCAACCTTCCCGGCGACGGCAGGCGCGGGGCGCGTAGCGCCAGCGCCCGGCCGCGCACGGCGTAGCCGGCGCGCCGTCCGTCCGCCTGGGGATCGCACTGCAAGGACCGCCGGCCGGTCCCGGCGAAAGAGCGTGGCGCCCCCGGCGCTCAGCGAAAGAGCCGGGCCGGACGGTGGGCCGCGTGAGGATCGGCGGCGGCCGTCTCGTGCCGTCCGGTCTTCGGAAGCCCCCTTCCCCCACGGGCGGGCGCGTCGCCTGGGCGCGTGGGCGCGACAGCGCCAGCGCCCCGACCGCGCACGGCGTAGCCGGCGCGGTTCGTGGGCGTGGGGATCGGGAAGCAGGACCGGAGACCGGGCC
>JAAZAB010000317.1 GCA_012514555.1 Lentisphaerota bacterium | reverse complement strand
GCCGGATAAAGGAGGCCATACTGGCGGAAACCGGGCTGACTGCGTCGGTCGGCGTGGCGTCCAACAAGTTTCTTGCCAAGCTTGCGAGCGACCTGGAAAAGCCCGACGGCCTGACCGTGGCGCCCCGTGGCGTCAAAGCCGTGATGGCTTTCCTCGCGCCCATGCCCGTGGGCCGGATATGGGGTGTGGGCGCCGTAATGCGCGGCGCGCTTGAGCATGCGGGCATCCGAACAATAGGCGATCTGCAGTCCGCTTCCCTTGAAAAACTGTCCGCGCTGCTTGGCGGGCGCGCGGCCCGGGACCTGTTCGACCTGGCCCGAGGCGAGGATGCGCGGGAACTGGAACTCGACACCCTGGCAAAAAGCATTTCCCGCGAATATACATTTGGCTCGGACTGCTCCGACCGCCGGCGCGTTGAGGCGGTCCTGATGGAACTGCTCGATGACGTCGGAATGCGCCTGCGCGAGGATGGCCGGCAGGCGGGCGTGATCAAGCTCAAGCTGCGGTGGAAGGACTTCACGACTTTCACGCGGCAGGCCCGGCTGCCCCGGCCGTGCAGCGACGACATCACCCTGCGCGAAGCGGCCTGCAAGCTTTTCGCCCGCGAGCGGCTGGCGCACCCGGTGCGGCTGGTCGGGGTGGGGGTCAGCGCGCTCGCGCCGGCGGAGCGGCAGCTCACGCTCTTCGATCTTCCGGATCCGTCGGCGGAGGCCAGGTCGCGCTTGAGCCGGAGCGTGGATGCGATACGACGCCGGTACGGTGACGGCAGCATAGGCCGGGGCTCGGCGATCGTGCCCGGCGCCGAGTAGGCGGCTTTGCCCGGCCGCCTTACCCGCCGCTGTGGCGGCGGCAGAACGCGGCGGCCAGGCGCTGGCCGATTTCGCGGTAGTGCTTTTTGGTGAGCACGGTCTCGCCCGCCAGGGCGTAGGGAACCTCGATTGTGAACGCGCATACGCCCATGGCCTTGCGCATGAACGCTGCAAAGGATGTTGCGCCGGGCGCGGCCTGGGCCGGTTCCGCGCGCTTGAAATCCGCGGCGGCGAATTCGGCCTTGAGCTCGTTCTGGAACGCGTTCGCCCACTTGTTGGCGTCGGCGGCCATGGCGGCGTCGGCGGCGTCGTCGGGCAGGAGGCAGCGCACGCCGTCCTTGTCGCAGGCGCCGGGCGCGCAGAAGTCCAGGGCCAGGGCCGGGCGGCAGCGTTCCTTCCAGCGCGCGATGTCGCGCGCTATGACCTGCGCTTCATGATACCCGGGCGGTTCGCCCCATGCCTCGGACAGGGCGCCCCCTGGCCGGTTCCGGCCGAAATCGCCGTCCATCGCGCCGTCGATGTCGGCGATGGGAACGGCCCAGACAGTGTAGCCCGACTTGCGGACCTGCGAGAAATACTGAAGCATGCCGTCCGCCACCATCGAGCCCGGGGTTTCGCCGGCATTCTGCTGCGCTATAAGAAAGAGGCCGGGCTGGCGGCTGCCCACTGCGCCGCCGGTGTTGCTCAGGCGCAGAATGCTTCCGCCGTAACGGCTGATGCCGATTTCGTCCTTTCGCCAGTACTCTTTCGAGCGGCCGACCATTGCGTCGAGGTCCGCGGGCCCGTACGGGTAGCAGAACGCGATGTCGGTCCACGGGCTGGGATGAGGAATCTGCCACGCGACCCGTATCCTTCCGTCAGGCGCGCGCTGCTCCTCCCCGCGCTTGAGCCGGGTCCATGCCTGGCCTGACGGCTGGCAGACAGGAATGAAATCGGTTGTGTTCGAGGCGCCGAAGAGGTTGTCGAAATGCTTGAGGACAAGGCGCACCTTGGCCTGGCGCCCGGGGTCCGGATCGCTCTCGGCCAGGCGGAAAAGGAACCACAGGCATTTTGCCCCGCAGTGCGGGTCGGCGGCAAATCGCACTTCCGGCATGTCGCCGCCGTCAGCTATCTCGACGGCCGCCGCGTTCCCGTGCGGGATACGGGTGAGGACTTTTAGGCTCATGGCAGATACACGATGACTTTTCGCAATTCAAAACAACTCATGCAAGCAAGGTAGGCAATTGCGCGGCGGGCCGCAAGGAAAAAGCGGCGCATGCTTACCCTGCGAAGCCGCTTCGGCGAAGAATGGGCCCCGGCCGCCGACAAAGCAGGCGAATATCCAATATCCAACAAGGAATATCCAACGTCCAAGTGCTTTGTCGCACAAGTCAGAAAGAGAAT
>JAAZAB010000316.1 GCA_012514555.1 Lentisphaerota bacterium | reverse complement strand
TTTGGCCGGGGCGGCGCGTTTGGCCGGGGCGGCACGTTTGGCCGTGGCTTTCTGCACGGGCTTGGGGGGGCTCTTCTTGGTGGAGCCGGTCTTGGTTTTACGGGTAGTTGCCATCGGACACCTCGCTCTCTCGATAATCCGTTTTGCAGTGAAGAATGGCGCATTATACAGGGCAAGACGCGGGATCACAAGCCCCGAATCCGACCGGGCGGATTCTCTTGATCCCAAAGGCTCCCCGGGTCGAATCGCGTTTCAAGACATCGCGGGGGGAGGTGTGCGGATCCATTCGCGGATGGGTTCGTCCAAGGGCAGAACCGCCTCGATCCGGGCAGTTTCCTCGCCGGACGGTCCGGGTATACGCACCGAGTCGCCTGCGGTTCGCCCCGTGAGGCAGAGGGCGAGACGCGATCGGCTGGAAATGATGTTCAATGCCTCATCACGGTCCCACTCTCCGAGGATCGTGTACACGATATGCGTATTGTCGGCCAGACATAGCGCCACGCGTGTTCCGGGACCTGCCGTTTCGTGCGGCGCGTCGGCGAAGTCGGTCCCTTTGACGAGTTGGAGTTCCTGCTGTATTTCAGCCTGACGCTGTAACAGTTGCCGCTGAAAGTCCTTGGCGGCCTGATACTCGAAATTCTCACGCAAGTCGCCGTAACTCCGGGCGATGGCGATGTCCCGGCTGTTCTTCGGGAGGTCGACCTCGATCAGTTTTTTGTACTGGAACTGCCGTTCAGCCAGAGAGCGCCAGGAGGTCCAGCGCACACTCTCCCGCGTTGGGGCCGGGGCGGCTTTTTTGCGTTCGGTCAGGGACGGATCAAGTTGCAGCATGCGTCCCAACAGGGAACGGTGTGTTGCGGGATCCCAGGCGGGCGAGGCCTGAATGCGCTCAAAGATCCGTTGGCGTTGGGGCATGTCCAGTTCCGCGAACACCGATTCCAGCCATGAGGTTTGGCCGAAAAGGCGTTTGAGTTGGTTCTGCATGCGCAGCGCCTCGCCGGAGAGGCGGCTTTCGACAATCTGGATCGCATGATCCAGCAGTTCGTGCAGCGGCGGCAGCCGCCAGCCGAGCGTGTCGCGGTTGCGGAAGGCCCAATAAACGAGCGTGGGCGGCGCCTTGGGCTGAGTCAGCAGTCTGCGGCACGCCTCCTCCGCCTCGGCCGAAGTGTTCAGCCGGTTCAACACCTCGTTGAGCAGGGAGAACGGCATCTGCGGCAGGGCGTCCAGCAATCGTTGCGCGGCGGCGGAGCCTTCCGCGAGCAGGAAGGTCGCGAGGTCTGCGGTGTCTTTGACGGTCAGGGCTTCGGATGCGCGGAGGAAACGGTGCTCTTCCCAGAGGTGCGCGCGCAACTGATCGGTCGGCGGGGTCAGAAATCCGAAGCGCGAGAGCATGACGGCCAGGCGGGCGTACAGTGCCGCATCGGACTGATGCGCGGCGCCGAGGGCGAAATGGAGCCGCTCTTCCAGAATGGCGCGCTGGGCCGCATCTAGATTTTCGATCCGGCCGGCAGTCTCAAGCTCGATCGCCTGCGTAAGGAGGCGCTCCGGGTTTTTGGTCGCGCTGAAGGTGGCGAACCAGGCATCGCCGTACGACTCGGCTTCGGTCAGCAGACGGAACGGTTCGCTTTTTTTAGCGGGGAAGACGACCAGCGGATCCTGTTTCAGCGCCTTGCGCGCCGCGTCCCAAAACCCTTTCCACTCGTCCGGGGCGAGAATCTTTTCCTGGACGAGCAGGTCTTCGATCCTGACCGCGGTCAGGTCGCCGTAACTCCGCAAGGTCAGCCGGAGTAGTTCGCCGGGCTGCTCTCTTACGATCTGCGCGAAACCTCCGGGATCGTTATGGCGCACGGTGAGCAGATGATCTTGCGGGGCGGGCACGAGGCTATCGCAGGCTGTGGCAAAGGGGATTTCATGGCGCGGTTTCCGGGTAAAGTCCACGATGAAACGTTTATAGAAGCTGTCCGCCTCCTGAATGACCCCGAACCCCCACGCTGGATCGATGACCTGTGTGCCCGGTTCCAACGCGAGCAGGGTGCCGAGGCGTTTCAACGCTTCGTAAAGCGGCTTCTCTCCGAACTGGGCTACATCCAGCATCACATCGGTGAGGCGGTCCGGGCAGGTCTGCTTGAACAGGCGCAGGATCGCATCGGGTGCGAGGGCGCGGGAAAGCGGCTCCACCTGATCCATGACAGTCAGGAAGAGACCGCGGAAATCCGTTGCGTCGACCAGTTCCTCGATGAGCAGCATGGTCCATTCTTCAGCTTTACCCGCGTCTGTGGTGGTCGTGATCGCCTGAAGCAGGGGCAACAGATCCGTAACCGGGAGGGGGCGGATTTCAAGCAGGGAAAAGAATCGTGTCTCGAGTTCTTCGAAAGTCATTGCCGCATCCATCATAACGGAACCTTCTCTTCCGTGCGTTTACAGTTTGATCTCCGGAATCTTCGGCTTGGATGTTTCCGCCCCTTTCGCGCCGCTCGCCGCGAGAAACGCGACACCCGCGTCCATGAAAACCCCTCGTGAAAAATTCATCTCATTCTCCTCTCTTTATACACCAGAGTGATAACAAATTCGGAACGGGAGAGGCAAGCGTCGGCTTGTCAGATGCGGCCAAAGCCCGCAGTAGAAGACAGGAGAGGAGAGGTGGGGGATTGGAACGAGAAGGACGCGCAATTCTCAGTTCGTACCCTGAAACACATGTGAAAGCAAAAAGGGAGGGGTGGAAAGTCGGGAGCAAGGAAAAACTGCAGCGGCAGGGACTTGGCGCTTGACTTCGTGGACTGCGTCAGGCATCATAAAATTAGAAACGTGGCACATGGCGTTTGCAGAGGTTCTGCAAGCACCTTTATAACTCGAAAGCCGTTCCAATGGAATGGCATGGATGGAAGTCGCCATCTGCAAAGGGAAAGGCGGGGCGTATGAGGATCATCGCTGGCGCAGTCGGGTTGATGGTGGCCACGGGTCATCTGTGTGCGCGGGTCGAGTCGCCCGTCGTGTCTCTGGACAAACCCCTGCCAAGCGAGGCGCTGGCGCTGACGTGTCCCGCTTCAGGGACAAGTGAACCGGAAACGTCCGCCCCCGGCGCGTTCC
>JAAZAB010000315.1 GCA_012514555.1 Lentisphaerota bacterium | reverse complement strand
GTGGACAGCACCAGGCCCAGGCGCTCCGAAGAAACACTCTCAAGAGCGGCGCGGGCTTGCGCCTGGGCCTCCCGCACGGCGGCCGATGCGAGCGCGTAAACGGCGGAGCCGCCCGGGGCGCCTGAGCGCAGCCGCCCCCATTCGGCGCGAGATATGGCGCCAAGGGGCAAATCGGCCAGCGCGGGAAGGGTCAGGAAAGGGGCGGACCTGAGAACAGGCGAATTGTTCCGGACCGCTGCCCTCAACGCTTCCGCACAGGATCCGGGCGCTGCCGCGCATCCGTATCCGGCCGCATAAACTTCCGGATGATCTGGCATGGCGCCGAACTATGTCAAATTCGCACGCCCGACACAAGAGCCGCCTTCCGGGGCGCCCCGCGGCAACGAGCCCAGGCCGGACAGTTCCCGCATCAAATCGTCGAGCTGCCGCCATTGGACGGCGCCGCCGTCAAGCAGGCGCTGTATCCGGCCGATGGCCGCCCGATGCCCGCAGAAATCGCGCTGTTCAAGGCGGCTGGTATTGACGAACACCCTGATTCCGCGGCGCAGGGCTTCGTCCGCGATATCCAGGTTCGCCAGGTTCCCGGGCCCGAACGGCACCTCGCATATCACCAGCGCGTCCGCCTCGCGCGCGAAGGCCTGCGCCTGCGAGAGCGCGGCCGGGCCGACCGGCGAGAACGGCTCCTCAAGGGCGGCCTTCACGCCAAGCGCCTCGGCGGCGAGCGCGTCCGTGTCCCGCCGGTTCAGCACCCCGCACGTTGCGCCGTAGCCGTCAATGCACAAGCGCCGCAGCAATTCCCCGCCGCTGCCGCCGCCGGCGATCACGTGCACGCGTACGAGTGCGCCGGACGAAAGGCAGTCAAAGCGCCGGGTGGGAACCACCAGGGTTGCGTGGGTGTGAATGTTCCGCTGTACGCGAATGTCGCAGTGATAGACTGACTGCAAAACATCCTCCCGCAGAACATCGGCCGGCGGCCCGTCCGCGATCATGCGCCCGCCATCCATGAGCAGCAGGCGGCCGCAGAATTCCGAGACCAGGTTCAGGTCGTGGCTTGTCATCAGGACCGTGACACCTTGTTCCCGGTTCAGGCGTTCCACGATCTGCATGATTTCAAGGGCATGATTCATGTCAAGGTGCGTGGTGGGCTCATCCATCAGCAAAACCCGCGGCTCCTGGGCCAGGGCCATGGCAATGATTGCCCTCTGCTTTTCGCCGCCGCTGAGCGCCTCGATGCAGCTGCCGCGCAGCTCGATGACGTCGGCATATATCATGGCGCGCTCGACAATATGCCTGTCGTTTTCGCCCAGGCCCTCCCATGGCCGCAGCGCGGAACTCCGGCCCATGGCCGCCAGGTCCTCGACTGTATATGCCATCGGGGTGCTGAGTTCCTGCGGCACGACGGCCATCAGCCGGGCCCGTTCAGATGGCTTCATCCGGCTCACCGGCCGGCCGAAAGCCTTTGCTGAGCCCGAAATGGGCGAAAGCAAGCCGGTCAGGACGCGCAGCAGCGTGGACTTGCCGGCGCCGTCGGGCCCAAGGAGAGCCAGGAATTCGCCCTCCTTGACGGCAACCGACAAATCCCGGATCACCGGCACCCGGCGATACCCGGCAACGAGGCGCTCGCATTCAAACACCGGTTTCATTCCAGCCACCCGGACTTGCGCCTGCGGCGCAGCAGAAGGAGAAAGAACGGGCCGCCCAGCAAGGCGGTTATGACGCCAACAGGGATTTCCACCGGCGCGAAGACCACCCTGGCAAGCGTGTCGCAGATTACAAGGAACATGCCGCCGGCCAGCGCCGAAAGCGGGATCAGGCGGCGCAAATCCGGGCCAACCCAGTTCCGGACCTGGTGCGGAACGATCAAGCCGACGAACCCTATCAGCCCGGCCATCGCGACGCCTACGGCCGCAAGCAGTGCCGAGAGCGCCATTCCCAGCAACACCACGCGGCCGGTTCGCACGCCCAGGTGATGCGCCATGTCACGGCCCAGCGTAAGCGCGTTGAACTCGCGCGCCATGAGCCAGAGCCCGATCATTCCCAGGGCGTTGATTGCCCACCCGGCCTTGAGGAGCGGCTTCGAAGGGCCCTGCAGGTTGCCGAGCATCCACCAAGTGATGCTGTGCAGGCCTTCAACATTGATCGTCGAGATAATCAGCATGAGCAGGCTGGAGCACAGGGCGTTGATGATGGCGCCGCTCAGCAGCAGGCCGTAGACTGACGGAACTCCGTTCTGCTGCGCCAGGCCGTACACCAGCGCCAGCGCCGCAAGGCCCCCGGCGAAAGCGCAGGACGGCAGCATCAGCCCGGCCCACCCTCCCAGTATCGCCAGGGCCGCGCCAAGCGCCGCGCCGCCGCTGACGCCGAGGATATACGGCTCGGCCAGGGGGTTCCGCAGCAGGCCCTGAAGAACGGCGCCCGAGCACGCAAGGGATGCCCCGACAAGGAAGCCCGTGAGCACCCGGGTCAGGCGCAGCGAGAGTATTGCCCGCCCGAGATCGGTGTTCAGATCGCCGGGCCCGATGGTTGTCGAGCCCAGGGCCAGGCACACGGCAAGCACGAGCGGCAGGGAAACAAGCCCCGCCATTATGATCAGCTTCGATTTCAAGGTCCGCCCTTTTCTCTTGCTTGCTGCCGGCCTTCAATGCACTGGCGCAGCGCTTCCAGGCCCTCCAGAATCCGCGGCCCCGGCCGAAGAATCACGTCGTTGTTGAGCCCGCCATGGACCCGGCTGTCCCGCACCGCCCTTGTGACTTCCCAGCCCGGTCGGTTCTTTACCAGCTTCAGGGCGCCCGCGCCCGGATCGTCTCCTGGCCCGGAGCCAATCATGTAAAGGCATATCACGATGCCGGGATTCTGCGCCAAAACCCATTCAGAAGAAACCGCGTAATACTCACGGTTGGTCACTGCATCCCCGATGTTGCGGCCTCCCGCCAGGGCGATCAGCTCGGATACAAAGGAGTTCCGGCCGACTGTCATGAGCGGATCGTTCCATATTTCGAGGAACACCTGCAGGCGTTCTGACAGGGCGCGTTGCGCGCACTCCGCTTTCGCCGCCGCCACTTGCCGGCGGATGTTCTCCGCCAGCTCGCGGGCCCGGGTTGCGCGGCCGAGGCGCAGCCCGACCGCCTCAATGGCGCCGGGAATATCCGCCAGCGTCGCGCAAGGCACTCTCATACGGGTTATCCCCATCGCCGCCATGGTCGCAGCAACGCTTTCGTCCTCGAGATCAGTGTCAATAACCAGCGTCGGCCTGACTGCCAGCAGGCTTTCCATCGCCGGGCTCCCGAACGCGCCTACAACGGGAATGTCGCGGACAATGTCCGGCGGATAATCGCACGCGCTGGTCCGGCCCACGAGACAGTCGGAGGCGCCAATTGCGCAAATGATCTCCGTCATGCCTGGCGCCAGCGAGACAACCCGTTCCGGCCGGCGCCCGGAATCCGGCTGCGAGACGGAAGGGCCGCAGGCGGCAAGGAGCAGGCTTGCCGCAGCCGCGGATAAACCCCGGAAGACGTCAAGGATCGGGAAATGACGACGGCTATTCATATAAGGTAAGGGTTCAGCCCCCGCAATCAGTCCTGAATGGCGCTAAGTTAAGTTCATATTTCCGTCAAACGGCGGCTGAGGCCAGCCGCCCTCCATTGAAAACACACGTATTCCGGCGCTGGAGTGCGGTCGGCCTCGACCGCCGCAAGCTTAACTTTTGCGCCATTACCATCAGTCCTCAAGCTGGAAACGGAATTTGATGTGAGTCTCGGACGCCGTCGGCTTTCCGTTCTTCAGGGCGGGCGAAAAACGCGCGCGGCCTAT
>JAAZAB010000314.1 GCA_012514555.1 Lentisphaerota bacterium | reverse complement strand
GGGATCCTGTCTGGATAAGCGCATACGCCGCGCGCACAGCGCCGGCGTAGGGTCCGTATTTCCGGCGGAAATAGTCGTCCAGAACAGCCTCGTCCCGAACCCGGCCGTTCCAGGCATAGTGCGCGTGCTGCAACTGCGTTAGCGCGCGCATGCCCCAATTGCCGTAAAGGGCGTGCATGTAGGTGACGCCGCTCGCGCCGGCGGCCTGGTAACGGCGCATGTCCGGCGGAATGACGCGGGAAAACAAAAGCGGCAAATCCTCATACTTTGAAACATTGTAATATTCGCCCGACCAGAGCGACATTCCCCGAACGCGGCGCCCCCACCCCGTCAACGCGGCGTGATAGGGGCGGTTGATTTCACACTGCGGATCGCCCAGCGCATGGCGGTAGCAGCGCTTGATCGGGTAGAAGATAACCAGGTCGCCCGCCCGCCGCAGATTTTCGGGAACGGGCTTTGACGGCGGCGTTAGAGAGGCCGTGCCTTCATACGCGGCCATCGAGAGCAGCACCTTGCGGTTCAACCGCCCATCGCCCCTCGCCTTGTCCAGGCTATGCCTCAGCCTGGAAAAAAGCTGCAGCTGCTGGTCGGCTCCATTGCCCATCGCCCGGCATGAGGCGCACGCGCAGGTCTTGCCCCAGGTGTCGAAGCCCCAAAAGTCCACGATGTCCACGCCGGCCAGGCTGGTGGCAAGCAACCCCAGCAGTTCATCGGCCAGGAAGCGCCACAAAGACGGCTGTGCGGCGCACAATTGAATCCGGGTCGCCACGGCTTTCGTCCGCCGGCCGTCCTCCGGCAGGCCGTACCATTCGGGGTGCTCTTCCCAAAGGGTGCGCCCTCCCGCCGAGAGGCGGTCCGGATCCGTGAGCAAGGCCAGCAAATGACCGCCCTGCCGGCTGATCATGCCCAGCTTGTCGGCCATCTTGGCGCTGGCCGCCTTGCGGAAATAGACATTCAGCCGATTCCGGGCCATCCAGAGCAGGTAGTCGATCGAATCATGCGACCCCCGATAGGCATCCAGGCCCCGGTAGGCAAAAGACGGCCGCACCGTGACGGGGCGGCGGGGCCAGTGAAAGCCCCGGGCCACGGGCGGCGCTTCGCCGTAGGCGCCCGGCTCCAGCCATCGCCAGCCTCGCAGCCGCAACACTTCATACACGCCGTTGAGCAACCCCTTTCGCCCGTGGCCGGACACAAGCAACCCCTCGCCCCGCGGGGCCAGCGTGAAGCCGTCATCGGCCGGCCCCGGCTCGATGGCCAGTTCGATAAACCGTCCGGCCCGCGGCGCGTCCTGCCGCACGACAACCGTCAGTCCGCCATCCGATTTGGCCAGGTGCGTTTTCAGCTCCAGCGCGGCGAACGCCGCCGTACAGCGGTCGGCCTCGGCCGCGTCCTTGCGGAAGTCAATCGCCTGCTCCGCCAGGGCCCAGGTCTTCCACAGCCGCTCGGAACCGTCGTACGGCAAAACGAGGGAAAGAACGGCGGCGCCTTGCTTCGTCATGTGCCCGGCCTTTTCTGCGCTTGAATTGCGTTAAGCGTTCTCCGGCGCTTGAGTCAGCCGCCAGCCCCAGGATGTTTCCGAACCGCAGCCGCACGCCCGGAGCGAAGGCCGTTTTCCCCGGCTGGACATTTACCAGACCGGATAAAGATGATGGATGCGGCGGCGATACTTATCGTGGATAGGCTTGTTGTGTTCGTCGCAGCCGGGGATGTTGTTGCTGACCCAGATCTCGGGCTTGCCGCCTTTTTCGCGGATCAGCCGGATGGTTTCCGCCATCATGCAGTTGAGCGTGAAGCAGGTGAGCGTGGTAGCGGTCGGGCCGAACTCCTCCTCGATGCCGTCGGCCTTCAGAATGGCGTCGGGGTACGGGACATGGTTGTCCACGGCGACGTCGGCGAACTCGTTGATGTTCTTCTTGCTCGGGTGGCGCCAGATGAAATCGGCGGGAACGGTCTTGGCAAACTGGTGCGCGTTGACGGTGATCAGCTTCACGCCGCGCTTTTTCGCCTCGATGGCGACATCCACGGAAATGATGTTCAGGCCGTAGAAGTTGACCAGGATCAGCACGTCATCCTTATAGACGTCATAAAAGTTCAGGATGAAAGGGGCCAGCCCCTGCACCTTAGCCGTGGTAGGCAGCGCGGATATGATGTTGGTCCCGGCGGGGAACATGCCGTTGACCTGGGCCAGGCCGCCGGCGCGCCAGAAGATTTCCATGGCGCCGATGGCGGAGTGGCCGCCGGCGCCGAACACATTGATCAGCCGCCCTTCGACCACTTTATCGGACAATAATTCAGCGGCGGCCAGAATGTTGGCCTCTTCATCCCGGGCAATCGACTCCAATAATCGGGTTATCTGTTTCGTATACTCGCAGATCAATGCATTCACGACGCCCCCTCCCTTTTGGCACACGGAATCCCGTCGGAAAAAGATCTTCTAATGGATCAGCAGAGCCCGGGTTTTAGCGAAAGACACAGATCGTGCCCGATGCGGGACCATAAATATGCCACAACGGGGATGCGGCCCCTGTCAAAAAGGGATAATCGGAGCGGCCGTAGACGGGCCAAGGGGCCATGTCCCACTTATCGGACTCGGCAACCTTGAACACCTCCATGCCGGAATGAGCCGCGTCAAAGGCCGCGGATACCGTCAGGTTCAGGTCGTCGGTGATGGACTCGATAGTCCGGATTTCAGCGGTTGCCCCGCTGCCAAGCCGGATCGAATCGCCCGCTTCATACTCCGTTGTAAACAGGGTCCCGACTCCGACCACCGCGTCGCCGGCCGCGTCGGCGCTGGCCGTGCCGGTCTTCTTCTGACCCAAACCGAGCGTTTTAAGATCGATGTACGTATTGATATCGTGCAACTCCACGGTTGTTTTCGGCGTTGCAGAACCCTGTGTGGTCGTCGTTCCCGCTTGATCGCTGTCAAAATAGTTATTGTACTCGGCCCAGGTTGTTCCACTGACGAGCCCCACAAAGCCACCCCCGCCGTTTCCGACCCGCTGGCCATGGGCCAGGCAATGGCGGATCGTCCCCGTATTTCGGCCGACAAACACGCCCGCTTCCCCCGTTACGGAACGATCCATGTCCGCTCCGCTTCTACAGTTTTCCACCAACTTCTCGATCTGTCCGGCGAACCCGCCGCAGCGATTGTTGCCGCGGACGGTTCCGCCCAGGACCGTGACGTTCCGAATTGTCCCGTAAGCGCGTCCGGCTATCGCTCCGGCCCAATTTTCCCCATGGCTGGAGATATCCACCGACACGACCGTGAGATTGGAAATTCCGCTTCCGGACGACGCGTTGCCAAACAAGCCGACATATTGGTTCGAGCGACTGATGTACAAGATTCCCGTCAGGGAATACCCCTTGCCGTCAAAATCACCGGTAAATAGAGACGACGATGATCCGATCGGTTCGAACCCGAGCTTATGGCCGGCCGGCAACGAGGTCGCTTGCCAGAACGAGGCCCATCCCGCCGTCACGCCGGGTTCCACCGGGGTTGAAGACGGGCCGCTGTTCTGAAGGGCATAGTAATTGGTGCCGTTATGCGTAACGCGGGCGTGGCTCACGGGTTCAATCCGGGCGTAGTCGGTCCCATCGTCCCAGGCTCCCGCATCGACCAATTCGTTCCAGTTGGTGGTGGGCGACACGTCGATATCGTTGATCAGCACATAGCGGCCTGATAACGCCGACTTCATGTTCTGCAGGTCCTCCAGCGTCGAAACATCGGCGGCCGAGGCCTTAAGAGAACCGCAGATCAGTCCCAGCGCAAGCGCGAGGCTTTTTGAAAAAAGTCGCATCTTAGTCCTCCCTGTTGAGTTGCATGGAATGAAGCCGCTCATCCGGCTTAACGAGTCGACAGCCATCAGGCGATTCATCATTCTGACCTCCTCCTGTTTTGTTCCAACGCAGGCGGGATAAAGCCGATTGGCAATCGCCTCGCGCGGCACGCCGAGAGATCCAACACGGTCTAGAGACAAGATTCATAGGCAACCCTCCCCTGATGGATGTCTGCTTCCACATCCCCGGCAAGCTTTCCCTCAGCGGTTGAAATCCAAGCGAAACATAATGGGATCTCCAAGGGACGTGCACCGGATGAGTTCTTCCGGGATGTTGACTTCCACAGAGCTATGCAGAACCCCGGCGCCCGGATGCGATAGGCCGAACTCCATGTACAAATCGCGCCAGTCGCCGGCAAAGAGAACGTTCGGACAGACCGGGGTGAGGACGGTTTCTCCGGACGCCAGCTCGACCTCCAGATAGGCGTCGCGTATCGCAAATTGCTCCCGGTTGGGGTTCGTCACGGCCACCGTATTTTCCAGGCGGATGCACTCCGGGGGAACCGGGAAGGCATCCCGCGAGCGGCTGATTTCCCACCCGCCGGAGCGCCGGGGCAATTCGGCGACTTTTTTGCCATTCAGCAAGATGTCGAGCGGCGCGCACTCCGGCCTGATAACTTCCGGCACATAGGGCAACAGGTGCAGCCGGGCGCGGCTAATGCCGCCCAGCTGTTCCCGACTCAACGCATGCTCCGCCGGCCGTCCCAGGAACCGTTTTTCCTCGATGACACCGGGCTGGACCCACCCGAATTCCCATACGCAGTCGCCGCCGATCCGCTCCAGCGCCACGGTGACGCCTTCTTTTGCGACCGACACCACAAAGTAGGCGTCGAGCTCCCGAAACCCCTTCGTGTACCCGCGCGCGGCCGGAGGCGGGTTTAAAATCAGGGCGCGCTGCCCGATGGGCAACAGGGCCTCGCTGTTTCCGGACGATCCCAAGGGGCATCCGTTGACCTGAAGCAGCCGGTGGTCCGGCCCGAAGGCCCAAACGGACGCGCTGTTATGATGCGTATGGCCGCACAGGTAGGCATCGACCTTTTTACACGACCGGATGATATCCAGCAGGCCGTGGTTTTCATTAAACCGGACAAAATCCAGGTTCCACAGGACCGGATGGCCGATGACAAACACGCGCTCGATGGCCGGGTTTCGTTCGGCATAGGCCAGCGATTTTCGAAGCCAGGCCCGCTGTTCGCGGTCCAACCCCTCATCAAAGCCGATGTGGTTGACAAACAGGAAATACGCATGTTTCCAGCGGAAGGAGAAAAACGGCTTGCCGTGAAGCGGCTTGCCCAGTTCTTTTTCCATGAACGGGAAATAATAGGCCTCGATGTTGTCCCGGCCGCCGAACCACGTGCCCCCCCCGTACCAATCGTGGTTGCCGAGCGCCATAAAGAACGGCATGGCGAAGGCCTGTTTGACATCGGCCAGCGCATAGCGCCATTCCTGCGCCCCGGCCTCGTTGGAAACGGGCCGGCCGGCCTCCTGATTTTCAATCAGGTCGCCGACATGGGCCACAAAATCCGGCGCGTAGCCTTTGCGGCGGACATCCTCGGCAATCGCCCGGACACGCTCAGCGGACCGCCACGTGGGGGCGTGATAGTGCGCGTCGCCCAGGAACAGAAAAGAGAACCCATCGGAAGCCATGGTTGATCCCGCCAACCCGAAGGCGCCGACCAGGGCTGTTAAGACGGCCTGCGCCTTCATTCGCCACCCCATTCTCCGGACCGGCCGGGCGGCTCGATTTCAGGCGCTTCGCGAGCCGGCCGAACAGAACGTTTCTCATCCTGCATCTGCGCGTCCTCCCCGGCCCGCGCCACTCTTCAACTTGGAGTTTTCATCATACCGGAACAGGTGACTAATGCGATCCTGTTCGCCAAAATAGAGAATTCCCGAGTTCCCGCAAACGGCAGCGCCAAACTCATAACCGTGCCATGGACGGGGATGATCGACGTGAAAGATGCCGAGGTCCGCCAGGTCATGGTCCTCCGACGCGTACCGGAACAGGCGGCAGCATGTCGTTCCCGCAAGGCCATACACCGCTCCGGCCGCGCCCAGGGCAAGGCACCGGATGCGCGGATCGTGGACGGGCTTTCCGACCGACCGTACAGCCTGACGGTTCACATCCAAGGCAAAAAGCAGGCCGTCTCCCGACGTGCCCCCATAGAGACACCCGCGCCCGGCATCGGCCACTAGGCATTCCACCCGGTTATAGTATTCCCGGCCCTTGAGACAAGGCGCACAAAGGCCTAACGGCTCAACCCGGTTCCGTCGCGCCTCATAGCGATACAAGCGCCCCCAGCGGCCCGCCCCGTAAACCGCGCC
>JAAZAB010000313.1 GCA_012514555.1 Lentisphaerota bacterium | reverse complement strand
TTGGTCAGAGTGCGGCAGATGCAAGGCGCAGCGGGTGAAGGCGTATTGACATACTCCGAACCCGCTGCAACACAGCAGATGCCGCACTATGGCCAATCCCTCGTGGTTTGAAAAATGAACTTCTTTTCAACAGCTCACCCGTACTTTTTCGCGCATGGCAATTCAAACGCAATGCAGTTGTAAAAGCCTGATGGTTCACCGGTTATAAGCATCGTTCATTTTTCAAACGCAAAATCCGGGATTACCCTTTCAAAATGGTTTTGAGGTCCTGTTCGGGCGTCGTGATCGGGCCAATGGCGAATTTCTTCACCAGCACGCCAAGCACGGCCGGGGTCACGCATGCCGGCAGGCTGGGGCCGAGCCTGATGTTCCGTATGCCCAGGTGCAGCAGGGACAACAGGATGCACACCGCCTTCTGCTCATACCATGAAAGGATGAGCGACAGCGGCAGGTCGTTCACCCCGCAGTTGAACGCGCCGGCAAGCGCCGAGGCGATCTGGATCGCCGAGTGGGCGTCGTTGCACTGCCCGACGTCCAGCAGGCGTGGAATGCCGCCAATCTCGCCGAAGTCCAGCTTGTTGAAGCGGTACTTCCCGCACGCGAGCGTGAGGATCACGCAGTCCTTGGGCACCAGCTGGGCCAGTTCGGTGTAATAGTTGCGGCCCGGCTTGGCGCCGTCGCAGCCGCCGATCAGGAAGAAGTGCCGGATTTTACCCGCCTTGACAGCCTCGATCACCTTTCCCGCCACGCCCATGACGGCCGCGTGCCCGAAGCCGACCGTGATAGTGTCCGCCGGACCGTCGGCCTTGAAGCCGTCCGCCTTCAGCGCGGCTTCGATGACGGGCGCGAAGTTCCTGTTCCCGATGTGCGTTACCCCGGGGAACGCCACCAGGCCGCAGGTGAAGATGCGGCCGATGTAGGTCTCCTTCGGCTTCTGTATGCAGTTGGTGGTCATCAGGATCGCGCCCGGGAACGCGTCGAACTCGTTGCGCTGGTTCTGCCATGCGCCGCCATAGTTGCCCGCCAGGTGCCTGTATTTTTTCAGGCCCGGATAGCCGTGCGCCGGCAGCATTTCACCGTGAGTGTAAATTGAAATTCCCGTGCCTTCCGTCTGCTTGAGCAATTCCTCCAGGTCCTTCAAGTCGTGGCCTGAAACCACGATCGCCTTGCCCTTCAGCGGGTGAATCCGGACCGCGGTCGGTACGGGATTGCCATAGGCGCCGGTGTTGGCCGCGTCCAGAAGGCCCATGACTTTCAGGTTCACTTCGCCGCAGCGCAGGGCCAGGCCGGTCAGGCCATCCACTGAAGGGTCGGGATCGAGCAGGGCTTCGAGCGCCTCGTGGAAGAAGGCGTAGACCGATTCGTCCTCCATGCCCAGCACCAGGGCATGGTCCGCGTATGCCGCCATGCCCTTGAGCCCGGCGGTAATCAGCTCCTGCAAGCCGGCCCGGTCATCGCCGAGCGCGGCGCGCCGGGCCTCGATGCCCACCGCCTCCGCCAGCTTGATCCAGTCCTCCCGGCTTGCGCCCTTTCGCGCCGCCGGCTCCCCGAACGCCGCCGGCGCCTGCCCGGCTTCTTTGCAGGCCTCGCCGTAAAGCGCGCTGGCCCGGTCCAGCCGCGCCTCCGATTCCCCAAGCAATTTCAGCAGGCGGTCCGGATCGAAGTTCACGTTCGTCACGGTCGTGAAGAGCGCTTCCAGGATGAAGGCGTCCACCCCCGCATCCCTGGCGCCAAGCTTTCTGGCGCGGTTCGCGTATCGCCCGATGCGCTTTGCCTGGTACACAAGCGCGTCCTGGAGCCGCGCCGTCAAATCGTCTTTTCCGCACACGCCGACAGTTGTGCAGCCCGTGCCCTTCGCCGTTTGTTCACACTGGTAGCAGAACATGACGTTACCTCCCTTTCCCCGGTTTGCTTCCCCGTCCGTTGACTTGTTTCCGACTTCCAGCCCCGGCCCCCGCGCCCGAAATGCCCGCTTCGTGCGGCTTATTACCGGTCGCGGCGGCAACGCTCGAAACCCTCGTTCCGGCCAGGTAATCGTGAATTTCGCGATTCAGCTTCTTCGCCAGGCCGCCAAGCACGCAATGCCGCCCGTCGCAGACCCGCTTCCGGAGCAGGCAGCCGACAGGAGTGTACCTGCCCTCCACGGCCTCGTACACTTCAATCAGCCGGATGGATTCCGCCTCGCGCGCGAGCCGGACGCCGCCGCCCGGGCCACGCACCGTTTCAACGAGCCCGGCGCGGGCCATCATTTGAAGCACCTTCACCAGGTGGTCGTGCGAAACGCCCAGTGCCCCGCTCATGTCCCGGGCCCGGCAGAGCCCGCCCCCGCCGGCCGCCAGGTAGGCCGCCGCGTGCAGTGCCATGGCCGCGGCGTCCGAAAAGTGTAATGGGCTTGTCACCGGTCAGTCTCCGTTTGTTGTCATCCCCGCAACGCCTCGCCCGGTCCGCCTGGCCGCATTAACTGGTAAACAGGTAGAAGAATACCACTTAACGCGCGCCCGTCAACACCTTTTTTGCAAGAAAATTGCGGGCTGAAGGAGCGGGTGGGGCCATGCCGGCCGGAGCGGCCGGGCCGGCGCAGACCGCATGTAGAACTTGGACGGGCTACTTCGCCAGCGCACACCTGCTTGGAGACTGCGGGAGGCGACTTGATCGTGACCGCCGCATGGGTCAATCGACTAGGCCTCTTCTACAAGCGCCGTCAACCCGTCTTGAGCTGCGGCCACAATGCACCGATCGGGAACAATCCGGAGCAAGTCTACGCATTTGAGCGCAAGATTCCCGATCGGTAAAATACCGGTTGACGGATGGCCTATAGCGTGCGATATTACCACTCGGGAACTATGAAGATGAAAACCACAGAACAAATCGGGACGGCTATCCGAACGCGGCGCAAGCAGCTGAAGATCACCCAGAAGGAACTGGCCATGACCTGCGGCACAGGGCTGCGCTTCATCGTCGATCTGGAGAAGGGAAAGCCTACCTGCCAGATCGGCAAGACGCTCCAGGTGTTGCAGGCTCTTGGACTTGCCATCGAGACAACGCCCCTCAGCGGCGATGATGCCGGAGGCAAGAGGCCATGAAGAGACTGACCGTCTATCTAAATGGCGAGCGGATCGGCGCATTGGACGAGGATGACAGCGGACTTCTCGAGTTCCGCTATGCCCCGGAATGGACAGGCAGGTCGGATGCCATGCCTCTTTCCCTGTCGCTGCCGCTGCAAAGCGAACCGTTCCGGGGAAAGCATGCTCGTCCTTTCTTCGCCGG
>JAAZAB010000312.1 GCA_012514555.1 Lentisphaerota bacterium | reverse complement strand
GCGCTTTGGCGTCGCGTGCAACGCGACGGCTACACAGAGCGTTGAACCTAAAAAAAGCAATCGAATATCCAATATCCAAGGACGAGGGAATAGGATATAGGGGAGAGGAGAGAGGGGACTAAATCCGGGATGAATCAGTCCGTATCGGGACTCAGCACCCGGAGGTACTCATGGTAGGCGTAAACACGATCCCGGCGCTTGCCCGTGATCTCGCGCAGCACGCCTGCCGCCTGTAAAGCGGCGATGGCCTTAACGGCCGTCGGCTTGCTGACGCCTAGCAACTTGATCGCCAGCGACAGTGTCACCATGGGATGCGACGGCAAAAGCTCGAAGAGCCGGATGGCGGGAACCGTGGCCCTGGCATGGGCGGACACTTTTGCGCGATCGGCGGCGGTTACGGTGTGGAGCCGCTGTGCGCTGGCAACCGCGTCATCGGCGGCTTCCGTCACGCAATCGAGAAAGAATCGTATCCAGCTTTCCCAGTCTCCGTCCACGCGAACGCCGTTGAGTCGATCATAGTAGGCCTGGCGATGCCGCTTGAACGCTACGCTCAAGTAGAGCAGCGGCGTCTTGAGAAGTCCCCAGTGCTCAACCAGCAAAGCTACCAGCAGACGCCCGATGCGCCCGTTGCCGTCCAGGAAGGGATGGATGGTCTCGAACTGAACATGCGCCAGGCCGATGCGGATGAGCGGCGGCAGAGGATCGTCGCCATGAATCCACTTCTCAAGCGCCGACAAAGCCTCGGGCACCAAGTCCGGCGGAGGCGGCACGAAGCGGGCGTTGCCGGGTCGGCTCCCGCCGATCCAGTTCTGACTGCGCCGAATCTCGCCGGGCTGCTTCTCGCTCCCGCGCACGCCATCCATCAGCCGTTTGTGAATGTTGCAGAACAGCCGGGTTGCCAGCGGAAGACCATCAGGCCTGGCCAACTCGTCTCGTGCGAATGTCAGCGCATCCACGTAATTGCAGACCTCACGGACGTCTTCGGGCCGCCCGGCCTTCTCACCCGCCTCGAAGGCGAGCACATCCTGAAGCGTCGCCTGTGTGCCCTCGATCTGGGATGTGATGAGCGCCTCTTTGCGCACAAAGCCGTAGAGGAACCATTCCGCGTTTGGAACCATGTCGGCGGCAATGGCGAGCTTGCCGAGCGCGTTCATGGCCGCGGACAGCGACCGCCGGATATCATCATCCAAGGCCAGCGGCGGTTTGGCGGGAGGCAGCGGCGTGGGAACAAAGGCTTGGACCTCCTCGTTCTCCCACTTCGTCACCCGGTATGTACCTGTTTCTCTTTTCATGGCTCGCCAGCGCTCTTTTATCACGGCATAGCGCTAGTCATGGATCAGTTACCAACGCCGGGTGATAGTAAAGCACGCTTTACTAGCGAATGCAAGCGTCAGCTTGGGGACAGGCAGCAGCAGGAGATAGGGAATTCGTGAATTCATGCGTTTTAAGGCGAATAGCCAATATCCAAGTTCGAGGACGAGGGACGAGAAGAAAAGGCCGGGCTAATCCCCGGCCGGGAGACTTGAGCCGGCCCTGCGATTGCGCTTTCGCTCAAAAACGGCCGTGACGATGATGCAGACCTCGTAGAGCACGATCATGGGCACTGCCATGGCCATCTGCGAAAACACGTCGCCGCCGGGCGTAAGGATCATGGCGCCGGCAAGTATTCCGACGATCGAGTGCCTCCGATACTTCCGGAGGGCATGCGCGCTGATGATGCCGGTGTAACCGAGGATCATGACCACGACGGGCAGCTCGAAAGCGATTCCAAACGCGAGCATGACCTGGAGGCTGAAGGTGACGTAGCTGGTGACGAACCAGTTCGGCGTGATGCCCATCCAGGCGTGCAGGGCGGACATCAGCCTGAGCCCCACGGGAAGAACGATGAAATAACCCAGGGCGACTCCGCCGGCAAACAGGCCCGTTCCCATGAACAGAGCGGCGGTGCTCATGGCCCGCTCGCGCGGGGTCAGCCCGGGATAGACGAAGCGCACAAGCAGGGCGAACAGGAACGGCAGGCTGAGCAGGAGCCCGCTCCAGAAGGCCGTCTGCAAGGCCACGTTGAACGCGCCCAGCACCTGCCACGACTGGAGAATGGCAAGGGGCTGAAGCCCTGCCTTTTCAAGAGGCCGTGTGAGTATGGCAAGTATGCCGGGGGCAAACGGGGCCGCGATTCCAACTCCGCAGGCCAGGAATATAAACCCGAGAATAACGGTTTTTCTCAGGTCCTCGAGATGATCCAGGAAAGGCTTTGGACTATCCTGAAACACTCTTTGCCGCCATTTGCTTCTTGACCAGAAGCGGCCTTACGAGCATCTGCCTTTTCTGCTTGGACGTCATCTTCTTCACGGCCGCCTCAGGAACACCCAGTGCCTGCAGCCGTTTTTCGTGCGTTTTTTCGC
>JAAZAB010000030.1 GCA_012514555.1 Lentisphaerota bacterium | reverse complement strand
CCACGAGGGATTGGCCATAGTGCGGCATCTGCTGTGTTGTAGCGGGTTCGGAGTATGTCACAATACACCTTCACCCGCTACGCCTTGCATCTGCCGCACTCTGACCAATCGCAAAATCCGGGTTGATCGCCCTTTTTCCGGGCTTTTTTCCCTGACGGCATGCGCGCTCCAACACGGGTTCGATATCCCCGGTTATGTCAGGGTCTTCTTCCATATGATTTGGCCAGTCATTGCCCTGTGCGCCAAAGCTATCAAATGCCCGGACGCCTGTAAAGACGGGTTTCAGGCCGCGCTTCCCGCCAGCCGCAGAAGGAATCGCAAATGAACCCGGATTTTGCGTTTGAAAAATGAACGATGCTTATAACCGGTAAACCATCGGGCTTTTACAACTGCATTGCGTTTGAATTACCATGCGCGAAAAAGTACGGGTGCGCTGTTGTAAAAGATGTTCATTTTTCAAACCACGAGGGATTGGCCATAGTGCGGCATCTGCTGTGTTGCAGCGGGTTCGGAGTATGTCAATACGCCTTCACCCGCTGCGCCTTGCATCCGCCGCACTCTGACCAATCGCAAAATCCGGGATGAACCGCCGGCCCCTCCGGCGGCCCCGGCCGCCGTGGTAAACAGGGTGAAGGCGTTTCTCGCGCAGAGGCGCAGATAAAGACCGGAACCAAGAAACAAAGACATACGGAGCAAGAAATCGAGAGAAATCTTGCGGGCCGCGGAATGTTTTGGTAACTTTTGTCCGGCGAAAACGTTTTGTCCTCCGCTGCACTCCGCTGTCGGAAGTTTACCGCGGGCGAGCGCCCCGGCTGTTGAACGAGTTGAATGCATGGCCGCGCCTTTTCGAGGGATTGCTCTTGAGCCGCCCTGGGGGCGCTGTTTAAAAAATGCGCATTATACCAAAATATGCCGGATGGGCCTGCGCCCTGCTCGGCCTTGCCTTAAGCGCCGGCTGCGCGTCAATCAAGCCTCCTGCCGGCGCAAAGGCGAGTGAAAGAAAACTGACCGTGACCGCATACTGCCAATGCGGCAAATGCTGCGGCTGGACAAGGACATGGTACGGCCGCCCGGTCTATTCGAGCGGCCCGGCAAAGGGCAAGCCAAAGAAAGTCGGCATAACCGCAAGCGGCACAAAAGCAAGGAAGGGAACCATCGCAGCCGACCCGGCAATCTATCCTTTCAAAACAATCATGCATATCCCGGGCTACGGCTACGGCAGGGTGGAGGATTGCGGCGGCGCGATCAAGGGCAATCACATAGAAGTCTTTTTCAGCTCGCATAAAAAGGCGCTCAAATGGGGCAGGCAAACCCAGACTGTAAAGGTCTGGCTGCCGTGACAGCCGGCTTTGCGCCGGCTGCCCAGGCGGGATTCCGTTTCCGAAAATGCGGCGGCGCAAGGCGAGACCCCATGAGGCCGCCCCCCCGCGCCCGCCGCGCTTCCGGCTATTGCCCGTTAACCGTCACGCCCCACGCGCCGCCCTTGTTGGAACTCAGCGCCACCACGACTGCGTTGGCGCCTTTCTTCCAGGTCACCGGAAACCGGAACTCGTCGGGATTGCACGGGTTGCCCTTGGCGGGAACCGTGCCCGATTCCTTCCCGTTCACCCAGACCTTGAACGGGCCGTCCGCGCACATCAGCAGCGTGCCGCGTCCGGCCGCCTTGCGGGTCACCGTGCCGCGGATGTAGACGAACCCGTCTTTCCCTGCCAGCTCCTGGCGCGCGTCGTGCATGGAGTATTCAGAAATGTACGGCATCAGCCGCCATTTCAAGCCCCGGGCCGGCGGCGTTGCGTCGGCGATGCCGCGGAGCGGCGGCAGCAGGGAAGTCATCTCCCAGGCCCGCGCCTCATCGTGCGGAATACGGGCCGCGAGGCGTTTCAGCGCGGCCTTGAATCCCGGCTTCATCACCTCCGGCTCGCCGCCCAACTCCAGCATTTCGCGAAGCACCCGGGCGCCGTCGCTCGACGGAAAGGCGTCCGCGATTTTGCGCGCTTCCGCATACACCGATTTCATGGCGTCCGCCAACAGCAGCAGCTCATACGCCAGCCATTCGACTTTCGATGGATCGACCATGTCTTTCCGCACCTTGCTCCAGTCCGCGTAGGACCGGTAGGCCAGGGAATATTGGACAAGGTCTTTCATGACCGTGGTGAACCGGCCGGTCAGCGCCCGGTCCGCCCCTGCGGGGAAGCAGCCGTTCTTCACGTCGTATCGCTCCTGCTCCCAGGTGTCGCCGCGCCACGCATCGCGGTCCTTTTTCTTACGGAAGTCCGGCACGTCGTAGGGTTTGCCGTCCTCGCAGGCGGACCGATACGCCAGGATTCCGGGAATGGTCACGTCAGCGGCGCCGTAAATGTCGAACGGCCCCGGCTCGCCGGTCAGAATTTGGCGCGCGAAATAATAGAGCACCCAGAAATCGCCGCCGCCATGCCCCGTCTTCGCCGCCAGTCCGCTCAGCGCGTCCGGCGATGGTCTGACCTCGAACTTGGGCGCGCCGCCGCCCGCGCCCAGCCGCAGCTTCAGGCCGCCGCCGCAGCCCTGCTCAGCCGCGCCCAGCGTTCCCCACAGCCGCTGCACGTGCGAGTCGTTCGTCGTGGCGCCCATCAGGTTTCGCACCAGGCCGCCGTTGGACATCCGTATCAGGGAGGGCGCCACAAAGCCGCCCTTGCCCTTGTTATGCATGTAGCCCGCCAGCCGGGGCGAGGATGGAAGCGACTGGACCCGGACCGGACGTTCGCCCGTGATCACCATCATCGGGCCCAGCGAATGAGTGCAATAATAGTGGTAGTTCTGCCAGCTCCGCCAGCTGTGAACCGTCCAGCCGGGCTGCACCGGCACGCCGTCTATGTAGGTGTAGCTCAACGATCGGACTTCATGCACGTATTCGTATTCGGCGTACATAAGCTCGCCGAACAGCCCCTCTTTCCACTTGCGGGCCAGGTACATATTGGCCTCGCTGAAAGGATAGTTCTCGGCCAGGTTGTAGACCTTGCCGGCCTGCTCCACCGCCTCGACCAGGCGCACTCCTTCGTCCATCGTGTGGAAGGCCGTCACCTCGGAGAGCACATGCTTGCCGGCCTTCAGACAGCGGATGGCGTCGTCAGCGTGCGCCGGGCAAAAGGTCGCCAGCAATACGGCGTCGAAATCCTGCTTCAAAAACTCGTCCGCGTCGGCGGTCACGAAGGCGTGCGGCCGGGCCTCCTTGAACCGGTTCCGCATATGCTCGTTGAAGTCGCATCCGGCCACCACGTCGATATTGAGAAACTTGCACGTTTCGAAAAAGCTCATGCCCCGGCCCAGCCCCCAGATGCCGAGGCGGATGCGCTTGTTCGTCTTGAAAACCCGGGGAGTCACTTTTGCGGTTGCCATGAGATATTCCCTTTGTTATGGCCGGCCGGTTGCCGGCAGGCCGAGTTTGTGTGAGACTATATTCCTTCGAGCCGGGCGCCGGCAGCAGTTGTCATTCTCGGGACCATCGGTTTGCCCCGCCGAAATCCTCAGCGCGCTCCAATCGCTGGAATAATCATGTCCATTCCGTAAATCGAACTGGGACCGTTGACCAGGCCAGCGTAGAAAACGAGAAACCATTCCTTGCCTTTCAAATGGCACATCCAGGGATAGCTGAAATCCTCAACGTTCGGATAGGACGCCACAAGGCCAAGCCGCTTCCATGGAAGGGAGTCCCCCTCCGCGCGCCAGAGATGGATGTTGTTCGTCTTTTTATCCCGGGTTCGCTCCGATTGAAGCGCATAGAAAGTGCGGGACTGCAAGGGGTCCTCAACGAGAAAGGGGCTGGTATGAGCCGCCGTGGGATTGCCCTGGATAACCTTTGGCTGAAACTGCCAGGTGGCGCCCCGGTCATCGCTGACAAACTGGTGGTAGGCGCAGGCGCTGTTTTCGCGAACCAACCCGATCAGCCGGCCACCCGACCAAATAAAGGCGGGTTCGACATAATCGTTTCCGGTTATGACTTGCGGCTCGCCCCATGTCTTTCCCCGGTCGGCTGAATACGCAATCCAGATGCCGGCGCCTTTGGGCTTCCGGAAATGGCCGCACACGGCGAGCCCTTTGCCCGGCACGCTGAAGACATGCCCGAAAACCGAGCCGGTTTTGCTGTCGCCGAGAGTGGCCGTATCTACCGGCTGCCAGGTTTTTCCGGAGTCCTCAGACCGCCAGCCGAAAATCGAGTTACGCTCATCGAGCGTATGGGCCATTGCCATCAGGACAATGGCGCCGTCTTCAGCCTTCCCAATGGCCAGGTTCCCGCTATGCAGATAGGTCGTCGTCCGGTCGAATTTCATCAGGATCCGCGGCAACGTGAAGGTCTTGCCGCCATCGCCGGATATCGACACGGCAGGGCATCCCTCGCCATTTGCATGCGCCCGGCCCGCATCATAGGCCACAACAAGCGCGCCATCATCCGCCTTGACGATTTTTGGCCAGGCCAGGTGCGCGAAGCGCGCGTCCCCGGGCGCCGGCACGATGACGCGGGCTGTGGCGGCATCGCTCACAGCCTGTCCAGGTTGCCCGCCAGCTTCAGCAACGCCACGGTATTCTTCGGAAGCGGGACCACCGGCACCAACACGTCGCCGCGGTACACCTCGCTGCGTTTCAGCGCGAGGTCGCAGGCGTCGTCCAGGTGATAATAATCGAGCTTCACGCCGCCGGACGCCGCCATTCCGGATATTTCAACCTCCACGTCCCGGCTTTCGCCCTCGTAATTGCTGAGCAGAATGGCGCCCTGCGCCCCGCCCGAGGCGGCGCATACATGGACGCCATCCAGGTCCGACGCCGAGGCGACCTCGCGGCCCAGGCGGAACAGCTCGTTGAACGCCTTGAATGCGTAGAACGGCTTGCGCGGGCCGTTGACATCAAAAATGCCGCAGAACTTTTTCCCCATGGCCGGCTGCGCATCGTAATACGTGCCGAGGCCCACAGGCGATTTCTGCATCGCGCAGAACATGCCGGCCACGAACGACGCGGACCGCATGGTCCCGTTGTCACGGGCGGCCCACGCCGCGTCCATGTAATTCCACTCGTTGAGAATGTTTTCGACCTTCCCAAATCCGTATTCCTCGAGCGTTTTCTGCACGTACACGGCGTGCGCCGCCATCTCCCCGATGTTGTCCGTGTAGATGTGCCACGAAAAAAAATCGAGCGGCGCCTTTGTCTTGGGCGCGGATATGTGTTTCAGGAAATCCGTGAAATAAGTGATGAATCCTTTGGAAAAGTCGGATTGATTCTCGCGCGTGTTGGCATAGAAGCCGCAGCCCGCATACCCGCCCACCTTGATGCCGGGGAATTGCCGCTTCAGATAGTTCGCGGCCGTGACGTACAGCCGGAAATACTCCTCCTTTGTGCCCTGCCACATGGGAGGATTTTCAGGCTCGTTCCAGATCTCCCAGTACTCGATCCCGAAGCGGAATCCGCCGGCCCATCCTTCGTTGTAATGGCGGATTATGCCGGCGCAGATTTTTGCCCAGCGGTCAAAATCCTTGGGCGGGAAGATGTGGTATTTCTTCGGCGCATGCTCGATGCTGACGCCCAGCCGGTAAAACGGCTTTGTGCCAACCGCCACAATGGCCTTGATATACTCGTCGGTCAGCGCGAAATCGTAGGACGCCGGATTCTCCGGGTCTGCGTTGAAATCCGGGAAAATGCAAGGGATGTCCACGAAATGGCCGCTGCCGTAAGGATACTCAGTGTCGTGCAGCCGGGAATATGGAATGCCCGCTTCCTTGAAGTGCGGCGACATGTCAAAAACGAACATGCGCGTCTTTGGGCCGTTGTTAACCCCGTGCACCGGCTTCATGCAGCCGGCCGTCTTGCCGAAATCCACCTTGACCATAATCCGTCCCTCCCTGTCCGACGTTGTTCAGCTTTCGCGCGGCCAGTCGAACGCCCGCGCATGACAGATGCCGTCCGTGACGGGGTCGACGCTGTAAACGATGATTTCGAGCAGGACGTCGCCGGTCATACCTGCGCTCTGGCATGGAAGCCCCAGGCGGCGCCATTGTTGGTGCGCATGGCTATGACGACCTCGTTCTTCCCCTTCTTCCAATTCACCGCGAGCTTCATAATGTTCGCGTCGATGGGATTCACGGCCTTCGGATTGAAGCCGGCTTCCCTGCCGTTCACGAACACCTTGAACGGGCCGTCCGCGCCGATCTCAAGCCGGCCCGTCCCTGCCTTTGCCGCTGCGACGAACCCTCGGCCGTATATCAGCCCGTCCTTCGGCTTGCCCTCGTAGCGCGGCCGGATGTCCTCGCAGCCGTAGGTAGAATGCCGCTCAAGGGGCTTGAACGCGAGCGTCCTGGCAGGGTATGCCACCTTCGCGATCGGCGTTTTGTCGGCCAGCAGGGCCGAGCCTACGACGCCTGAGAGATGCTCGGCGTCGCGGCCGTACTTGCGGGTGAGGGCCGCGACTTCCTTCTTGAGCGCGGGCAGGAATGCCGGGGCCAGCACCTGCTTCTCGCCGCCGATCTCCAGCATTTCGGACAGCACCTGCGCGCCGTCGGTCTTCGGAAACGCTTTCACGATCCCGCGCGCTTCCCGGTAGGTGGCCGCCAGCTTGTCGTAGCTCGCCAGCAGGTTCGCGGCCACGGGCTTGAAGGCCGCGGGATCGGTCAGCGCGCCCTGCACTTTCTTCCAGTCGGCATAGGCGCGGTAGATCGGCGCGTATATCACCATGTCCTTCATGACCGTGCTGAACCGGTCGGCTTTCGGGGTCAGCGGAGAGCCGCCGAACACGCCGCGCTTGGTGTCGTACCGCTCCTGCTGCCAGTCGTCGGAGCGGAACCGGTCGCGATCGGCTTTCTTGCGGAAGTCCGGCACTTCCATGGGCTTGCCGCCCTCGCACTGGCTGCGCAGCGCCTGAATGCCGGGAATGGTTACGTCGCATCCGCCATAGATGTCAAACGGGCCCTTTTCGCCGAAGAGAATTTCGCGGGCGAAGTAGTACAGGGTCCAGAAGTCGCCGCCGCCGTGCCCGCATTTCGCCGCGAGCTGGCCCAGCCCCTCCCACTCCGTATTGACATTCATCATGGGCGAGCAGCCGGACGCGCCCAGGCGCAGCCTCACCCCGCCGTGGCCGATCGTAAAGGCGCCAAGCGTGCCCCACATCCTCTGGCTATGGCTGTCGTTCGTGCCCGCGCCCATGAGATTGCGGACCACGCCGCCGTTGTCCATCTGGATGAGCGAGGGAGTCATGGCGCCGTTGGCCGCGCCCTGGCCCCGGAGATAGCCCGCAATGCGGGGTTTGGCCGGAAACGTTTCCACCCAGGTCGGCCGCGTGCCGGTGATCACCATTACGGGGCCGAGCGAATGCGTGCAGTAGTAGTGGAAGTTGAACCAGCTCCGCCAGTTGTGAACCGTGTGGCCGGGCCTGACCGGAATGCCGTCTATGTAGGTGTAGCAAAGCATACGGCATTCGTGAACATATTCGTACTCGGCATACGTAAGCTCGCCGAACAAGCCTTCCTTCCAGCGGCTGGCCAGCCACATGTTGGCTGCGCTGAAGGGGTAGTTTTCCGCCAGGTTGTAGACCAGCTTGCGCTTCTCGACCTCCTCCACCAGCTTCACGCCCTCCGCCATCGAGAAGAACGAGGTCACTTCCGACATCACGTGCTTGCCGGCCTGCAGGCACATGATTGCATCCTTCCCGTGCGAGGGGCAGAAGGTGGCCAGCAGCACCGCGTCGAAATCCTGCTTGAGGAATTCGTCCGCGTCGGCCGTCACAAAAGCGCCCGGATTGTGCGCCTGGAAATTCTTCCGCATGTGCTCGTTGTAGTCGCAGCCGGCCACCACGTCGATGTTGAGAAACTTGCACGTTTCGAAAAAGCTCATGCCCCGGCCCAGGCCCCAGATGCCGAGGCGGATGCGCTTGTCGGTGTTGAACACGCGGATGTTCTTTGCGTCTTTTTTCATGCGGCCTGGTCCCCCGTGATGGTGTTGTGCAATTGAACGTGCGCTGTTAAAAACATGCTGCAAAAAACGTCAATAGAAACAGTTCTTGCCGTATTCACCGGTTCGCGCCTTCACGTTTCACGCGTCGCGCCCGCGCCGGGAAAATGCGCTGCGCTCTGCCGCCCGAGCGCGCCGGCGCCATTCGGCGCCGGCAACGGCTTCCGGCCGGGCCGCAGGACATGTTCGTCCGTCCTCCGCCTGAAAGCGCGCCCTCCCGCTGACGTTACAGCCTGGCGCCGCCGGTAATATCCCGGCCGCCATGCAGCTGCGGGAAATAGCTGGCAAAAACGTACTGCGGCTTATCCTCGAACTCCAGCTCGATCACGGTGACTCCAGCATGGGTGTCCGGCGCGGACTTGGGCAGGTTTTTCAGGATGAGCCTGTGGCCCTTGTGCTCGAACGCCACCGGCGTGCCGTCCTTCAGCAGGCGCACGGCCTTGGGCGCATTCAAATACCCGCCAAAGGCCATTTCGCCGCTGGACGGCCATATCCAGTTCCAAAGGTAAACCGACTTGCCGTCGTAGGTGGCCGCGCTCACGCCGTTGCCCCCGAAACTCTGGTTCGGCCAGCCCCTTTCCTTATGCATCCGGCCGTAAACCGCCCTGCCGTTCTCCTCGAGCCATTTGCCCACGATTGTCAGCGGCTGGACCGCCTCGGCGGGAACCGATCCGTCAGGGGCGGGCCCGATGTTCAGCAGCAGATTGCCGCCGCCGACGGCGCAGGTGCTGAGCATTTTGAGAATGCGCTGGGGCGTGTAGCTGTAAGGCGCCGCCTGCTTGCTGTCCACGTAGCCCCAGCTGATGTCGTTGAAGGTCATGCAGGCTTCCCAGTCGCGGTCGGCCGCGGTCAGGTGCCCTTCCGGCGTGCCGAAATCCTCCGGCATATGGCTGCGGTCGTTGATTATGATTCCAGGCTGCAGCTCTCGCATGAGCTGGTTGCGCTCCAGGGAATCCCAGCCTTCCCATGATTCCATCGGCAGCGAAACGTCGTACCAGAGGATGTCGATCTTGCCGTACTGGGTCAGCAGCTCCGTGTTGAGCGCGGTGATGTACTGGTTGAAGCGTTTGCGGGCCGCCGTGTCGAAGGCGCAGCGCCAGCCGTCCGGGTGATGCCAGTCCATGAGCGAGGAATAGAAGCCGATGCCCAGTCCGAACTCGCGGCATGCTTCGACGAACTCCTTGACTATGTCGCGCTTCGGGCCGAGGTTGACGGAATTGTAGGGGTTTGCCTTGGAGTCCCACAGGCTGAAGCCTTCGTGGTGCCGGCTTGTCATGACCATGTACTTCATGCCGGCCTTCTTCGCCAAGGCGGCCCATTCCCGGGGCGCGCCGGGCTTGGGCTTGAACGTGGCCGCAAGTTTTTCATACTCGGGAATCGGGATGTTTTCCGTTGTCATCGCCCATTCGTTCCTGCCTATCTGGGCATAGAGGCCGAAATGAATGAACATGCCGAAGCGGGCCTCCCGCCACCACTTCATGCGCTGGTCCCGCGTGGAGGCAACCTGCTGCTCGTAGTCCCTCTTTGAAAGTTTCTGTTTCATCGCTTTTCCTTTTGTTGAAAAGGCCTGGCGGATCTATTGGGCGTTGATGGCGGGAAATGGTGCTGGAAAGAAACGCTGATGTCAAGCGAGTACCGCCTGCCTCCAGTCGCTCCCGCCGGGGCCCGCCGCGCTTCACCGCATCGTAAAACAGCCTGCCCGGCCGATGTGCCGTCCATCACGCGCCACCCTGTTCCGGGCGGCGCGCCGCATCCGCAAATGCCGGGGACGGGTTCCGGGCCGGTGTGACGCGATAGACCGCCGTCTCGTGTTCCCCAAGCGCAACCGAAAAGCCGGATGCCGTGCGCGCGCGCAGCGCCGGCGCCCGAATGGCCTCGATCCGCATAGGGCCCGGAAGGCGGACGTGCTTGCGCCCGGACGCCGCCGCGTGAATCGCGAGAAGGCCGTTGCCCGCATAGACGACGTCTCCGGTGTCAAGGAACCGGTGGACCCCGCAGCGCGAGACGAGTTCTCCAAGCAGAACTGCGTCCGGCGATACTCCGGCGCAGGCTTCAACCCAGGCCCCGCCCCCGGCCGGGAGCAGCCGCGTGGAGCGCAGGTCTGTCCAGAGCAGGCCGATCCCGGCCGCGCTCCATTCGCGCAGAAGCGCCTCGTCCGGGCCGAGCGAAGGCCAGCCGAGGAGCCATGCGCATTTCAAGCCTGACCTGGGCGCCCGCGCCAGGTCGCTGCGCAGAAAATGCAGGTACGGGCGCCCCATCCGGCCCAGAGCCAGGCGGTTGCCCAGAAGAGGGGCGGCCAGGCTGCCGCAAGTGGAGTCGTGAAAGCAAAGCTCCTCGTCCGAGAACACGGCCATCTGCGGCGCCAGCGCGTCCCCGGCCCGCTGCCCGGCAATAAGAGCCCCGGCCAGGCTCTGCGCCGCCGCAATCTCCGCCATCAATGCGGGGTCGTCAAACCAGCCGCCCCACATGTCGAACCACCAGCCGCCATATCCGCGCGTCAGCATGCGGGCCGCATTGTTCCGGAGCAGCATGGCCGATTTCGCAAGCGACCCGGGCCCGAGCCAGACGCCCTCCTCGTATTGCCCGGCAGGACAGATGTCCGGCGCCATGTCCTTCAAGAGCGTTGTGCGGCTTGTCCGAGTGTCATGCTCGGCCATCCAGAGCTTGCCGTGCAGCCGCACGGAATCAATGGCGGCCATCGGCGCCCAGTCTTCGCCCGGGCGCCGGTCGTAGGAATTGGGGCTGGCCAGGTAATCGAGGTCGGGCGAACGCAGCAGCCGGCCCAGCGCCCCGTGCCCCCAGCGCGGATCGGCAACAAAAAAGTGGTAGCCGTAGAATGCGCCCGTGAGCAGGCGGCGTCCGCTTTCCTCCTTGACAACGCGGCAGAAGCGGGCAATGGCGCCGGCAATCGTCTCGGCCTGGAATCGGAACGTGTCCAGAATCGCGGCGTCGCGCTCCGTATCGCGCCAGGCGCCGGCCGCGGCCGGGCTGCCAATGTCGGCCGGCACGGCAGTTTCAAAATCCGCTTCCGGGCAACGCCAGGCTGAGCGAAGCGCGGGCAGGCCGCGGTATCGCTGCCGCAGCCATGCCCGGAATGCCGCGGCCCGGTCCGGGTTCCCGTCCTCGTACGAGCCGCGGAGGTGGTAGAACCATTCCTCGGTCTGGCCGGCCGCCAGGTGAACCCCGGCAAGATGCCGGGCGTAAGGCGAGGCGATGATCCACCGCAGAACGATGCGCAGCGCGCTTTCCGTCGCCCGCCGCCATTCCTCCGAGGCGAAACACTGCCTGAGCGTGGAGCCGTCGTTCCGGATGCAGCAGCCCTCCGGGTGCGCGCGCTCCCACCAGGCGGGCGGGTCCAGGTGCAGCCGCATTATGGCAAAGGCATCCGGACAGCCCGCAAGCAGGGATTCAAAATCCGTCTCGATGTCGCTGAAATCGAAATCCTGTTCGCTCCGCCATATCCCTTTTCGAAATGGCCCTATTCCGGAGTGCAGGTTGATGCCGCGGTCGCCAAGATACGCCGGAAAGCAGAAGAGGCGTATCCCGGCATCCGCCGCCTTCCGGTATAGCGCGGCCGTAGGAAGGTAGCTGGTGTAGGCCACGGCCGGCAGCCGCGCGGCGCCTATATGAAGCGCGGGAAATGCGCCAGGCAAGACTGCTGTGACTGGAATGTCTTCAAGCACGGCAACGCTTCGCGCACACGTCATTAATTAATGTCATGCCGCGGCAATCCGGCCCAAAATCGCGGACGGCGCTTGTTTTCCAAACACGATGCCCGCCCGACAATTCCCCGGCATTAACCGCCAGACTGCTCCAGGCCCGCGAGCAGAGCCGGGAGAAAGTCGCGGTTGTCCGCGGAAATATAGCGCATGGCGCCGCCCATCCTG
>JAAZAB010000311.1 GCA_012514555.1 Lentisphaerota bacterium | reverse complement strand
CGGCGCGCCCTGAACGGAGTCCCTGCCGTTGAAGCCATGGAGCTGATCATCGGCAAGCTGAAGAAAACAAAGAGCAACGCGGAATTCCTCATGACCCTGCATGAATAGGGCGGCGCGTTTTTTTCTTGAGTTGTCCCCGGCGCCCTGATAAAAGTTCACCTTTGCGCTTGAGCGGACGGGGCTTCGTCCAAACTCCGCAGGCAGTCCCGGCGCAGGCTCTGCCGTCGCAACGCATCATCCGGTTTCTTGCGGGTGGCGGCGGCTTGGATTATCCATCGCGGTTGACAGGAAAACACGAGAATGAAGACCAGTATTCAAAGCGTGGGGCCTTGCAGGAAGAAGCTCCGCGTGGAAGTGCCGCAGGATGAAGTAGCGAACATGTACGAGAGCATAGCGGCTATTTTCGTGAAGCACTCAGAAATTAAAGGCTTCCGGCGCGGCAAGGCGCCCCGGGCGCTGGTTGAAAAACATTACGCCAGGCGGATGCAGGAATCCCTGAAGGATGACCTCGCGCGCAAGTTTTACAGCCCGGCCGTGGAACACGAGAAAATCGAGCCCGTCGCGATAATAGATCTGGACGAGCCCGACGTCGTTCCGGGCCAGCCCTGGGCGTTCACCGTGACGCTCGATGTCCCGCCCGAGTTCAAGCTGCCCAAGTACAAGGGCCTTTCCCTGAAAAGCGCCAAGATTGAGGTGACCGACGAGGACGTCGCGAAGCGCGTCAACGAGATGCTGGAAATGCACTCGAGGTATGAAGTCGTCGAGAACCGGCCCGTGGCGGCCGGCGATTTCGTCAGGGTCGACTTCGAAGGCAGCATTGACGGCGCGCCCATGTCCGGTATCAAGGAGCTCGGCGCGTCGGCAAAGGACGTTGGCGCGCGAAAGGATTTCTGGATGCTCGCCGGCAAGGGCGAGTTCATTCCCGGTTTAGGCGAAGGCCTGGCCGGCGCGGAGCTGGGGCGGCCCCGCGAAATCAGCGTGACCTTTCCGGCCGACTACCCCGTCGGCTCGCTCGGCGGAAAGCAGGCGGTTTACCGCGCTTCCGTCACTCAGATCCGGGCCCGGGTCATCCCGGCCCTGGACGCCGATTTTCTCAAGGCGGTCGAGGCGGAGTCCGAAGAGGCGCTCCGGACCCGGGTCCGCGAGACTCTTCAGAAGGAGGCGGAGTCGAAGGAAGAGGAGAGGCTGAAGGAGACCATTCTCAAGACACTCCTTGCCAAGACCGCCATTGAAGTGCCCGAGTCCGTCGTGGCCGACGAGGCGCGCAGGATGTTCTACGCCCGCATGCGCCAGGGCGCCATGCAGGGAATGTCGCGCGATCAGCTCTCGGAGCACGCCGGCGGGCTCGCGGAAAGCGTGAAGAAGAGCGCTGTGGACGAGGTCAAGATCGGGTATATCCTGCACCGCATCGCCGAGGAGGAAAAAATCGCGGTCGAGGACGCGGAAGTCGACGAGGCAATCGCCAGGCTTGCGGCCCGCTACCAGACTGCGCCCGATGCGCTGCGCCAGGACATGGAGAAGAACCAGCGCATGGACGCCATCCGCAACGAGATACGCATGAACAAGACGCTCGATTTCATTTTCCGCAGCGCCGCTCTGAATTCAGAGGGTTTTTTCGGGCGGCTGATCAGCGGGATATCGGGCAAGGAACCTGAAGCCAAGCCGGCCGTTCGAAACACCGAATCACCGGGAGAGAAGTTGACGTGAAAACACTTGATCAAATGCTTGTGCCCATCGTGGTTGAGCAGACCGGCCGCGGCGAGCGCTCCTACGACATCTATTCCCGCCTGCTGAAGGACCGCATCATCATGCTGGGCACCGGCATCAACGACGAGATAGCGAGCCTGGTGGTGGCGCAGATGCTATTCCTTCAAAACGAGGATTCCACCAAGGACATAAACCTCTACATAAATTCGCCCGGCGGCACGACCACCTCGGGGATGGCGATCTACGACACCATGCAGTACGTCAAGTGCGACGTCGCCACCTACTGCATCGGGCAGGCGGCCAGCATGGGCGCCGTTCTGCTTGCCGCCGGAACGAAGGGCAAGCGCGTGGCTCTTCCCAATGCCAGGATCATGATTCACCAGCCCTGGGGCGGCACGCAGGGGCAGGCTTCGGACATCCATATCCAGGCCCAGGAGATATTGCGCACGCGCGACCAGCTCAACGGCATCCTTGCTGCGCACTGCGGCAAGCCGGCGGAACAGGTCGCGCGCGATTCGGACCGCGATTATTTCATGTCGGCCGAAGAGGCCAGGGAATACGGACTTGTCGACGCGGTCATGGGCAGCCGCAAGGGCGCGGCCCCCGTGGCGCCGGGCGCCAAATAAGTGAGGCGTTGAATCATGGCCAGAAAATCCTCCGATGTCTGCTCGTTCTGCGGCCGGGGCCGGCCGAATGTCGAGCGCCTGATCGCGGGCCCGAACGTCAACATTTGCGAAGCGTGCGTGGAAATATGCAATTCGGTGCTGCGCCAGGAGAAGCAGGAGGCGAAAGCCCTGGCAGGCCAGGCGCCGGCGTTGAAGGTGCCCAAACCGCACGAGATCAAGGACTTCCTCGACAAGCACGTCGTGGGCCAGGAACAAGCCAAGAAGGTGCTGTCCGTCGGTGTCTACAACCATTACAAGAGAACGACGCAGGGGGCGCACTTCAAGAATGACGACCCGCTGCGCGACGTGGAAATCCAGAAAAGCAACGTCCTGTTGATAGGGCCGACCGGCAGCGGGAAGACGCTTCTTGCCCAGACGCTGGCCCGGCTTCTGGATGTGCCGTTCAGCATCTCGGACGCCACCCCTCTCACGGAGGCCGGCTACGTGGGCGAGGATGTGGAAAACGTGCTGCTTCGCCTGATCCAGGCCGCGGACAACGACGTAAAGCGCGCTGAAATGGGAATCGTCTATATCGACGAGATCGACAAGATCGGCCGGAAGGCGGACAACGTTTCCATTACGCGCGATGTCTCCGGAGAGGGCGTGCAGCAGGCGCTCCTCAAGATTCTCGAGGGCACGGTGGCGAACGTGCCGCGCCACGGCGGCCGAAAGCACCCGCAGGAGGAGTACATCCAGATCAACACGGACGGCATTCTTTTCATATGCGGCGGCTCCTTCGTCGGCCTGGATGAAATTGTCAGGCGGCGCGTGGGCGCGGCCACCATCGGCTTCGGAAGCAGCGTCCAGGCGCCTGGCCCCCAGGCGCCGGCCCGGGAGCCATGTGAAAACATGGCTGGCAAGGTCGAACCGGAAGACCTGATCCGCTTCGGGATGATCCCGGAATTCGTCGGGCGCCTGCCCGTGGTGAGCGTTCTGGATGATTTGAGCGAGGACGATCTTGTGCGCGTTTTGACCGAGCCAAAGAGCAGCATGGTCCGGCAGTACGAGAAGCTCATGGCCATGGAAGGCGTCAACCTGAGCTTTACGCCAACAGCCCTCCGGGAGATGGCGCGCCTTGCGTTGCGGAAAAAAACCGGCGCCCGCGGGCTTCGAGCGATCATGGAAAAAGTCATGCTCGACGTGATGTTCGAGGTGCCGGCCGGGAAAAAACGCGTCAAGGAATGCCGGATAACAAAGGCCGTCATAGACGGCCATGCCTCGGCTCTTGATGAAAACAACATCAAGGCCGCTTCTTGAGCAGCCCGCCTTTATTCATGCCGGACCGGGCCTGACGGCCTGTTCTTTTCGTCCAGGATCAAAATCCTTGGACGGTGGTCCGAAACCTCTTGTTCCGCGACTGAACAGAAGGCGAAAATGACGATGCGGTCCCCGGGTGATCCCAGCCGGGCTGCCGGGCCGTTCAGGCAAATGACGCCTGACCCGGCCGGCTCGGGTATCGCATAGGTTTCAAACCGGTTTGTATTGCTCATGTTGGAGATGAGTATTTTTTCGTACGGCGCGAGGCCGACGGCATCCATCAGGCTCCTGTCGATTCCAAGGCTTCCCTCGTACTCGGGCTCGGCCCTGGTTATGACCGCCTTGTGCAGTTTTGACTTCAACATGATTCTTTCCATGTGATATTCTCCGGTGGCGTGGGAAAAGGGGATGTTCGTCCGAAGGCGGATATTACCCCGCGTTTGGTTGGTACCAATCTGCACGAAAAAGGGTATGATACACCAGGCATATCGCGCCATCAAGCGCGCTTTTTCGGTCATCCTGCTCTCGGCGCTCATGGCCGGCCGCGCGCCGGCCGCGGAGGTCGCGATCGCCATCGCGTACACCACGGACATCCACGGCGCGTTCGAGCCGGCCGAGTATGGCGAGCTGCGCGGCCAGGGCGGCCTGTTCAAGGCGTCCACGATAATCCGCGGGCTGCGCAAGGCGCATTCCGACCTGCTCCTCGTGGATTGCGGAGACATCATCCAGGGTTCGCCGGAAGCCTTCCGGACCCTGGGCAGGGCGCCGCTGGACGCCGCCTGCGCCATGGGCTACGACATGCTCGTTGTCGGGAATCACGAGTTCGATTTCGGCGCCAAACGCCTCGCCGAACTGTATGCGTCGGCCGGGTTGCCCGTGCTGGCGGCAAACATGAGTTCGAGGAGCGGGAAAAAACCGGCATTGCCCAATGTCTCGCCGTTCCTGGTCAGGGACGTCCGCGGGGTCCGCGTAGCCGTGATCGGCCTGACCCATCCTCTCATTCCGGGCTGGTTTCTGCCTTCCGGCTTGGACGGCCTGGGCTTTGAAAGGTCGGTTCCCGCGCTTCGCGCGATCCTGCCCGCGGTCCGGGAAGCGAAGCCGGATATCATCGTGCTGGCCGTGCACCAGGGGCTCAGAAGGCGCGCGGATGCAAGCGCCAACGAAATAGGCGCGATCGCCCGGGCCTTTCCGGAAATTGACCTGATCCTCGGCGGGCATACCCACCAGGCGATCGAATGCGAACGGCTGAACGGCGTAATGTATTCCCAGGCGGGATTTCTCGGATCGCACGTGGGCCTCGCGGAATTGACTTTCGACACGTCCAGCCGCCGCGTCGTCAATAGCCGCGTGCGCCTGCTTCCGGCCGACGCATCCGTGCCGGTCGATGCCGGGCTGAAGCGCCGTTTCGGCCCGCTCCTTGCCGAAACCCGTAAGGAGCTCGACCGCAAAATCGGCTCGGTGTCCGCCTCGTTTTATCCGTCGTCGCCCCGGCCCGGCCAGTCAGCGGTGCAGACCCTGATTGCGCGCGCAACAGCGGAGGCGACCGGAGCGGACGTGGTTTTCCACGGCGCCCTGACCAAGGCATGGATCGGGGCCGGCGCTGTAAGGATGCGCGACTTGTGGCGAATCGTGCCCTACGAAAACAGGATCGTCCTTTTGCGCCTCACGCCGGGCGAATTGCGCGAGGTGCTTGAGGAAAACTGCGCATTTCTGGGCACCCAGGATTTCCGGGGCGTTTTGGGCGCCGCATACGAAGTGTACGCGGACCGCCCGGTCGGGCGCAGGGTGGGCAAGGTGGTTGCGGCCAGTCCCGGGCAGAAGGAACACGCAGGAAGGATTGTCGTCGCCGTCAACAGCTTCGACGCCGCATCGGCCGGGAATCGCTTTAAAACCCTGAGGGCCGCGTTCGAACGTTCAGAATGCCGCGCCGTCGAAACCACCAACGAAACTCGGGCCGTGGTCGCCGGTTACCTTGCGCGCAACAGCCCGCTTGCGCCGGAAATCGAAGAAGGCCCGATGCTTATGCCGGGCCCGGAATGAAGCCGGCGCACGGTCGCGAACCTTCAGCTTATCGTGTTGCGGGTGGCTTTGAGCAGCACGTTCCACAGGTCTTCGGATGTCTTGCATGCGAGCAGCTTGTCGCGGGCGTCCTTCTTGAAAAATGTCTGGTTTAGCCCGGAAAGGAGACGCAGGTAGAAAACGCTTGCCGCCGTGGGTATGACTACGAAGAAAAGAATGAAAGTCAGCGCCCGCTCGGCGGGGTCGAACCTTATGCCCTTCTTGCTTATGCCCAGTGCCAGGGTCAGTCCCCCGCCTTCGACCCCGCGCACGTGCGGGAACGCCATCCCGCATTCCACGGCCGTGCTCAGTATTTCTTCGCGTTGCAGCGCCTCCTTCAGCAGCTTGGCGCCGTCGTCCACGAACTTCTCCTCCTCCATCTTCATCGCCAGCTCCGAAATCGCCTCGTCCCGCGTTTCGCCCTTGAGCGAAGGCAGCATCAGGGACAGCGAAGAAAAGCGGGCGATCCCGGTGCGCCGCGGCTCCGAGCGGCGGATGCTCCTGCTGCCCAGGCGGCGCGGCCGGACTTCGGGATAATACAATATCCGGGCGCAGTTTGTGCACTGGTACAGCTTCTCCCCCGCGCGCACCGCATAGACCAGGGCCACCGGCAGGGTGAGCCCGCAGCCGCTGCACACGTTGTTCGCTATCGGAACGATCGCCAACGGGTCCTTTTTCTGGCTCTTCAGGAACAGAAGGCGGATTTCCGGCGGCAGCCGGGAAAGCAGGTCCTTGATCGTCTGGTCGAGCTGCTCGCTGTGCTTTCCGCCCGTCGCCACATCCTGTTCGGACCTGACCAGGCTCAATTCCTGCAGTTGAACCAGAAGGTTTACGATAGGGTGCATGTTGAATTTGGGTCCTTGTTGGCTGTTTTGGCTCAAGTGTTCATCTCCCTGGTTTGTTCGGCGCACCACGCATTAGGCGCTTGTTGATCACGGAAAATCATGTTATCCGGAAAAGAGGCGGAATGCAACTTGAAAAAGGGCGATGTTGTCATTAAAATCACGCACTCTCAAAAGGCGCTCGCGCGGCGGCTGGAGCGCGGCTTTGCCTGGGGAGCGCGCCCTTCTTCCACGGCCCGCTCAAGGTTTTGGCAAAGGCGTTTCGGCTCGCCGGTCGGGCAATGGCGTTGGAAATGGCGACGCGGGGAGTCGAACCCCGGACCTTAGGCTTATGAGTCCTCTGCTCTACCAACTGAGCTACATCGCCGTGTGCTGACGAGTTCTATACATTTCCGGCGGCGCGATGTCAATACGGAATATTCCGATGGATGTCAATGACAACGCCTTTTGAACGGAAAGTGTACGCCGCCCTGCTGCATGTTCCATGCGGCCGGGTGACGACCTACGCGGAACTGGCCCGGGCGGTGGGATGCCGTTCCTCCAGGGCGGTCGGGCAGGCCCTGAAACGCAATCCGTTTGCGCCGGTGGTTCCGTGCCATCGCGTGATAAGCTCCGACTTCGCCCCGGGCGGTTTCAGGGGGCGGATGCGCGGGCCGGCCCTGCGCGCCAAACTCCTGCTGCTGAAGTCGGAAGGAGTGCTTTTCCGGCGCGGCCGGCTGGCCGAGCCGGAGCGCGTTATGAGTCTGCCCCGTTTTTAAGTTGCCAGGGCGGATTTTATCTGCCACATTGCCGCGGTATCCGCCCGGGGAATTTGCATGGCCGAAGAAATGCAATATTCAATTCGCGAAAGCTTCCGCGCCCGCCACGTGAACCTGAGGATATCGGTTCAGCGTGGCCTTGAGATCGTTGTTCCGCGGGGATTCGATCGCGCGCGCATTCCGCGCATTCTTGAAGGCAGGCGCGAGTGGATAAGAAAATCGCTTGCCGAGATCAGCCGCCAGGCGCGAAGCGGCGGTGGCGCCGCGCTGGACGCGCTGCCCGAACGAATAGAGATGCCTGCCCTGGGCGAATCATGGCGGGTCGAATACGAGCCCTCGCCTTCGGCGCGCGCCGTTCTCCGGCAGGCCGGGCCGGATACGTTGCGCCTGTCGGGCGCCGTGGCGTCGAAGGATGTCTGCCGGGCCCTTCTGCTTCGATGGTTGCGGGCCAGGGCAGGGAAGGAGTTTGGCGCCATGCTTGCCGGCCTGGCTCGCGAAACCGGGCTTTCCTTCGGCAGGCTTTCGATCCGCTGTCAAAGCTCGCGCTGGGGCAGCTGTTCGATGCGTTGCGACATCAGCCTCAATCTGAAGATGCTGTTTCTTACGCCGCCCCAGGTCCGGCAGATAATGATTCACGAGCTTTGCCACACGCGCCACCACAACCATTCCAGGGCCTTCTGGGGCCTGGTGTCAAGCCTCGACGCCGGAGACAGCGCGATCCGCGCGGAAATTCGCGCCTCTTGGCGAACCATCCCGGCATGGATTTGCCGGTGAACACGGATGCGCGCGCCCATTGTTGCTTGAATTACATG
>JAAZAB010000310.1 GCA_012514555.1 Lentisphaerota bacterium | reverse complement strand
ATTCGATTGCTCTTTTTAGGGGTGAATATGCCTCCCCCTGACAGCCGCATTCCGGCTCCGGCTACCTGGGTAGTTCGAAAAAACTCAAGACCGTTTCCCCGTAAGTTTTCCGGCGCTGCAGCTCCCACCCGCCCGCCTCCGGAAAAGCGTCGCGGATGTAATGCTCGAGAACGAAAACGCCCCCGGGCTTCAGCGCTGGCGCGACCGCGGACAGCAGGCGTCCGCCGCGCGAACCGCCGCCTCCGCGTTCGTAAGGCGGGTCGGCGAACACGATGTCGAACGCGGCTCTTTCGCAGGATTCGAGAAAGCGAAAGGCGTCGGCGCACACAATGGCGGTTTCGCATTCGCGCGGGTCGCCGGCGGGCTCCCCAGGGGCGCCGCAGAGGGCTTCAACGTTGGCGCGGAGAACACGCATCGCGCCCCGGTCCGCCTCCACCCAGCAGACGCGAGAAGCCCCACGGCTCGCGGCATCGAGCCCCACGGCGCCCGAGCCGGCAAAGAGGTCCAGAAAGGCGGCGCTGGCCACGCGGCCGCTCAACATCGAAAACAGGGCCTGCCGCACCATATCCTGCGTTGGCCGTGTCCGGCCGGCGGGCGCGCGGACGCCGCGGCCCCGCCATTTTCCGCCGCTGATTCGCATGAGCGCCATTCTTCATCTTCGGTTGCGCGGCGCAACAAAAAAGAATATGGTTTTTGCCCCGTGAGAGAACCCCTGTCAATAGGCCGCCTGCGGCTCGACACGCCTGTGCTGCTCGCGCCAATGGCGGGCTACACGGACTTGGCGTTCCGCCTGGCGGTCCGGCGGCGGGGCGGAGTGGGCCTGGCCTTTTCGGAAATGATCAGTCCCAGGAGCCTGCTTCAAGAGCGGGGCAAGCGAATCCGGGCGCTGCTGGCAACGTCCCCCGAGGACTCGCCGCTGGGCTTCCAGCTCTACGGAAGCGAGCCGGCGCTCATGGCCGACGCGGCAAAGCGCCTTGTCGAGCTCGGCGCCGCCCTGATCGACATCAACATGGGCTGCCCGAAGCGCAAGATCGTGCGCAACGGCTCGGGCGCCTCCCTGCTGGCGCGCCCGGAAACCGCGGTCGCGGTGGCGCGCGAGGTGGCCGCGGCAGTGAACGTTCCTGTCACAGCCAAAATCCGCCTCGGCCTGAAAGAAAACACGGTCGCATCCGGCACTTTCCTGGACGACCTGGCGGAGAGCGGCATTGCGGCCCTCACGGTGCACGGCAGAACCGGCGAGCAGGGCTACTCGGGCCGGGCCGACTGGGCCGGAATCCGTGAAGTTGTCGAGCGCGTCCGGCCGCTGACGGTGATCGGGAACGGGGATGTAACATCGCCGGAGACGGCCGCGGACTTGATGGCGGCCACAGGCTGCCGCGGGATCATGATAGGCCGCGGCGCGCTGAAAGACCCCTGGCTTCCGCGCGACGTCGCCTGCGCGCTGGCTGGCGAGCCGGCGCCGGACCGGCCGTCCCGCGCGGAACGGCTTGAGCTGATGCGCTGGCACTTCGAGGAAACGCTCGCTGCCTGCGGCGCCGAAAAGGGCGTGATCGTCTTCCGTAAATGGATTCCCCTGTACGCCCGGAAATTGAACGTCAAGCGCCCGGAAATGGTGCTGATGCTCAAGATCAAGGGGCGCGCCGAGCTCGAAAGAGCGTTCGACGCCCTGGCAAACGCCGGGTAGACGCATCGTTAACCCGGATTTTTCGATTGGTCAGAGTGCGGCAGATGCAAGGTGCGCCCTGCCGGGCGCGCCAAAAAAAAGCGGCTGCCGGGGACACTCCCCGGCAGCCGCCTTCCAAAACCGGCCTCGGCGCTATGCCTTTTCGATGCGCCCGGCCTTGATGCAACTGGCGCAAACCGTTTTCCGGACCACCCCGCCGTTTTCGCGGACGCGGATTTTCTGAACGTTCGGTAAAAAACGGCGCAGGGTTATGCCCGTCGTGTGCAGCCCTATTCCGCCCTTACTCTTGGGCAATCCATGCCTGACAATGGTGTTTCCCGTGATGGAACCCTTGCCGCAAATATCGCATTTCCTTGACATGATCTTTTCGCTCCCTTGTTTGCAGGCTGGTACTGTAAGCGAGCCCTGCGGCCAATGCAAGCTGAAAACCCAAAAAAAACACGCGGCGCCCCGGCCTGCGCCAAATCAAGCGCATTTTCCGCGTCAACCGGCCGCCGGCCGCCTCATCCGCGGCTCACTCCGCGGGAACATCCTGCTTGTCGCGGTGCAGCATCATCATGACCGGGGTTGCGATGAAGACCGTAGAGTAAATGCCGGCAACCATGCCTATGAACAGTATCAGGGCCAGGTCGAATATGGCGCCGCCGCCGAAAATCAGCAGCATCAGCACGACCATCATCGTTGACAGCGACGTGAGGATCGTCCGGCCCATCGTCTGGTTGATGCTCATGTTGCATATTTCGGCGAACCCGCGGCCGCGGGCTAACTTCTGATTCTCCCGGATGCGGTCGAAGATCACTATCGTGTCGTTGATCGAGTAGCCGATGATGGTCAGAAGCGCGGCTATCGTCGTGCCGTTGATCTGCATTCCCAGGGCGCAATACACTCCGAGGCTGACCAGAATGTCATGCACCAGCGCCGCTATGCCGCCGATTGCAAAGGCGAACCGGAAGCGCCAGGAAACGTATATGACCATGCAGACAAAGGCGATGAGCAGCGCCTTGATTGCGCCCAGCAGAACCTCGCTTCCGATCTGGGGCCCGACCGTGTCCTCGCCCACGACGCGGAACTTGGCCTCGGTTTCTTCCCCGAAGGCGGCCTCTATCGCGCTCCGGGCCAAATCGCCCTGCCCCACGGGCACGCGCACCTGCATGTATTCGCTCTGGCTCCCGGCCGCGACCTCCTTCTGGTACTGGACAACGGGGCTCTTGACCCCGGCCCGGGTCAGCGCGTCTTCAACGGCCGCGTTATCCTGCTTCTGGGCATACTCGAACGTCAGGGACGTCCCGCCGAGAAAATCCACGCTGAAGATCGAGCCGGGCGGGTTGAATCCGCGCCAGATCATGACACCCCAGGAGAGGATGATCACGGCCGCCGACAGGGCAATGGCCAGGTTGCGCTTGCCCAGGAAATCAACGCTGTATGCCCTGAAAAACGAAAGCATGTTGAACGTCTTGAGGTTCGAGCGCGAGGTTATCACGTTGAAAATCATGCGGGTGACAACCAGGGCCGAATACATGCTGACAATGATGCCGGCGGCGAGCGTTATTCCGAAACCGCGGATCGGGCCGGAGCCGAAGAAAAAGAGGATGAACGCCGCGATGATGGTCGTCAGGTTGGAGTCCAGGATCGTGATGAACGCCCTGTCATAGCCGGCCGCCACGGCGGTCGCGAGGCGCTTTCCGAGCTTGAGCTCCTCGCGAATGCGCTCGTAGATCAGCACGTTGGCGTCCACGGCCATACCCAGCGTGAGCGCTATGCCCGCGATGCCCGGCAGGGTCATGACAGGCAGGCTGAACTTGCCGGAAACCGCGCCGCCGCCGGCGAACAGGCCGAGAAAGCCGGCCGTGAGCATCAGGCCGACCGGCAGCAGGACAAGGTTGAACAGCAGCCCGATGTTCGCCACCACGCCGCATACCCGGTAATAGAACAGCATGAAAGCGAAGACCACAATGGAGCCCCATATCGCGGCAGTGACGCCACTCTGGACAGCGTGCCGCCCCAGCGAAGGGTCCACCGTGCGCGTCTCGATGAGGTCAAGCGGAACCTTGAGCGCGCCGGACCGCAGCACGATGCTCAGCTCGCGCGCGTCCTCGTAGTTGAAATCGCCCTCGATAACGGCATTTCCGCCGTAGATCGCGGTCTTGATGAACGGCGCCGAATAAAGGCGGCCGTCGAGAATTATGGCAAGAAGCCGGCGCCCTTCCGGGTTCGGATTCCGCATCCCGCCCGGGGCAAGCTCGGACGTGATCCGCGCGAAAGCCTTTGCGCCCTGGCCGTCAAAGCTGAGCGCCACGTGGGGGCGGTTGAGCTGGTCGTAATCCACGCGGGACGCCGTGATGTGGTCGCCCTTCATTTCAGGCTTGATCCTGACGAAGAACGGGAGATACCTGACGCGCCCGGATTCGTCAACGTCGCGCTCGAGCAGCAGCCGGTGCGCTTTGTCGGGAACATTGAAGCGTTCCAAGCGGGCCCAGAATCCGGCGTCCATGGCCTCGTCCGGGACTTTCGGATCGCGCAGGAAATAGGGATTCCTGGCGTTTTCAGAGGGCATGATGAAGCCCTCTGGCGCGAGGCCTTTTTCAAACATCCTGCCGACGAGCTTGTCGTTGTCCGGATGGACAAGCGAGAACTCGAGCACGGCCGCGCTCTTTATCATACGGACCGCCCGGTCCTTGTCCTTCTCGCCCATGCCGGGAATCTGGACCACGATCCGGTTGTCCTTCTCGGGATAGATGGCCGGCTCCGCGACCCCAAGGCGGTCCACGCGGTTCCTTATGACCTCCACGGCCTCTTCCCGGGCCGATCGGACCGCGGCGGGCACCTGTCCCTTGAGCTTGTCGTCCGCAATCTCCTTGTTGACGGGGTCGTCGCGCATGGATTTCCAGACCTTGTCCGGGTCCACGGCCACGGTGAAGCTGATTCCGCCCTTGATGTCAAGGCCAAGCGGAATCCGCTTGTCCGGCGGATAGACCAGCGCGAGCGACACTACGGTCAGTCCCGCGAACACCAACCACTTCCAAAGGGCATGCTTGTCCATGATCTCCATTACTCCTTCGTTGCAGAGCCCAGCTCTTCATCTTTCTGGAGCACGCGCGTGACAGAAGCCTTTAGCACCTCGACCTTGGTGTTGTCCGCTATCTTCACCGTGAACGAGTGATCCTTGACATTCGTCACGCCCCCTATCAGGCCGCCCGCGAAAATCACGCGGTCGCCCGTCTTGATGGCGTCAATCATCTTGCGCCGCTCCTTTTCCTTGCGCTGCTGGGGCCGTATCATCATGAAATAGAACAGGCCCAGCATCAGCACGATCCACACGATCATTACCATGGAGTTGCCCTGCCCCTGCCCCGAGCCGCCCGGCGCGCCTGCCATTGCCGTCAGAGTCAAATCAAGTCCGCTCATATGTCGCTCCTTGCTTTTGCTTCTCTCAACTCGTTCAATCCACAACCGCTTCAGCCGGCCGCCGGCCCGTCCAGGTACATGACCGGCCGGTAGCCGGCCAGAAAACCGCGGCGGAACTCCGTGAAGGCGCCCCGCTCTATGGCATCGCGAATCTCGCGCATGAACTCCATGAACCTGTGCAGGTTGTGCTGCGTCAGCAGCCTCAGCCCCAGAACCTCGTCAACGTTCAGCAGGTGCCGGATATACGCCCGGCTGAACGCCCGGCATGCCGGGCACGAGCACCCCTCCTCGATCGGCCGCGTGTCGCTCTTGAACGCGCCCGCCTTTATCGGGTAGCGCCCTGAGCGCGTAAACGCGTTCCCGTTTCTCGCCAGCCGCGTCGGAATGACGCAGTCAAACATGTCCACGCCAAGCGCCACCGCCTCCACAATCTGGTGCATCAGCCCCACGCCCATCAGGTAGCGCGGTTTATCCGGCGGCAGGTGCGGAACCGATTGCCGCACTCCATCCATTATCATGGGCTCCGGCTCGCCCACGCTTACGCCGCCCACCGCGTAGCCGTCAAACGGCAATCCCGCAAGGGCCTCGGCACAGCGCCGGCGCAGGTCCTCAAAAACCCCGCCCTGGACTATCGCAAACACCTGCTGCCCGTCGCCGCGCGGCTGTTTCAAGCACGCGGCGGCCCATGCTAGGGTCCGGGACACCGCTTGGCAAGCGTAATCGTACCCGCAGGAATGCGGCGGGCACTCGTCGAACACCATGGCAATGTCCGACCCGAGCCGCCGCTGGATTTCCATGACCTGTTCCGGCCCGAAAAACAGCTTCTCCCCGTCCACGTGCGACATGAACTCCACGCCGTCTTCCCGGACCTTGCGGATGCCGGCCAGGCTGAAAACCTGGAACCCGCCGCTGTCCGTCAGCAGCGCCCTGTTCCAGCCCATGAACCGGTGCAGGCCGCCGCACGCTTCAACAACGCCAAGGCCGGGGCGCACCCTCATGTGGTACGCGTTTCCAAGCAGAACTTCCGCGCCCATCGCCTCCAGCTCGAACGGGCTCATGGTCTTGACGGTGCCCTGCGTGCCGACCGGCATGAACACCGGCGTCTCTATGGCGCCGTGCGGAGTCTTCAGCCGGCCGCGGCGCGCGCATGTCCCAGGGTCCCGGGCCAGCATTTCAAATCCGATTTCCACGCGCCAATGCCCCTTCAGCCGGTTGTGCCAGTGTGCCCCTCGGGAAAAGGGGCAATGAAAGCAGATT
>JAAZAB010000309.1 GCA_012514555.1 Lentisphaerota bacterium | reverse complement strand
CGGCGCGCCCTGCATCGGCGCCGTCCCCATTCGTCAGCAGTCGGCGATTTCATCCATGTCGACAAACATGCTGCCGCAGCGCCATCGGCCCCCTTTGCGGATGTAGCTCATGATCGCGCGCTGGAGGCTGGTCCTTTGTTCCGCGGTATCGGGCGTGAACGCGTTTTTCGGGAAGACGAACCCGAGGCCGTCCGTGGGACCGCTGGAAACCGGCATGAGGTGCACGCGCTTCAGGAGCTTGTTCAGGTTGGCCTCGGGCGGGAGAACTTCCGGAAGATTCGGGTTGAAAATCCAGGACCAGCAGACAATTGCGCGCGGGTGCTGGGCGGGCGGAAGAAGATCGAAGTAGCACTTCTTTGCGGCCCTGAACGAGGCTTCGGAAACTTCCGGGGTCATGCCGCCGCCGCCGGGGATATGCATGTCCAGCACCGGGACGTTGTCGGTTATGAAAGGCTCGAACTCGTCGAGGGGCACGCGGGAGAGTTCTTTTTCGGCGCTGCCGTCGGGCCTCACGCGGTTCCCGACGGCGCAGCCGTCCTCGATGTAAAAACGGGCGGTAAAATCGGCATCCGGGCTGTCCTGGGTTGTCAGCCCGAACCCGCGCCGGTCGAAGCGGATGCCGGCCTTGGGGAAGATGGCGTATTCGTGCGTTTTGCTGTTCTTGAACACGTCGGCGTGGAACTTGTAGCGGTCGGTCATGAACCCGAAACGCTTGATGTGGAAATAATGGAGCGGGGCATCGGTGAAATGCTGTTTCCACGAGTAGGCGCCGGCGCCGCCGACCACCGATTCGATGGGCTCGTTTTTGCCGCGCCCGACCACCGCGCAGGTGCTGCGAGTGTATTCCTCCGGCACGTTTTCCCTTTTATGGTTTTCGCGGATCAGGCGCACTATTCCCAGCATGATCGTCATGCGGACCGCGCCCGCGAGCTCAGGCGGCATGCACTTTGTGAAGCTGACCCATGTTTTCCCGTTTGGCTTGGGCCCGAGCAGGAAAACGGCGCGGAAGTGCGAGCGGGTGATGACTTGCAGGGCGGGGGAGGCGTTCACCGTGTCAGCCGCCTTGAGCATCAGCGAAGTGGTCTCCGGGTCCACCTGCGCGTACGCCGCGTATTCCCGGACGTTTTCGCTTTCCATGCGCCAGTCGTCCGGCTCGTCCTTGAACTTGTAAATGCGCAATACCTGCTGAAAGGTCTCAGCGGCTTCAGGCTCCCCGATCGAGCGGAGCGCGTCATCAAGGTACATGCTTCGTGTCATTCTTGTTTTCCCTTCCAGGATGGGCCATGATGCATGGCCCGGCTGCCGCCTTGCCGATGATTCGCCGTTATCCGCGAAGCCTGCCGACTTCCCGCAAATACTCTTGAAATGGCTCCGAGATCAGGCCGTCGGGATTCGGGGGGACGTTGAAGAGCAGGTTTGCGTTGCGGCTGGAGCAGAGGCTGAGCAGCTCGGCAATTTCGCGCGGCGTCCGCTTCGGGCGCATTTCCCGATTTATGTTCCAGAACCAGCTGTTGACTATGGTGTCGCTTATTTCGAACGGGATGGTGTTGCCGGGCCCCGGCAGGCGGGCCTGGTTCGCGGAAATATTATATTCCACGCTGTGGACATCCGAGTTTTCCAGGTCCTCGGCATTGTTGGCCACGACCAGGCAATTTGGCTGGAGCGCCCGGATCAACGCGAGGCGCCTCGGCCAGCTCGCCTCCCATTGGTCGCTCCAGAAGAGGTCTATCTCACCGTACCAGGTCAGGAGTTCGCGGAGCTGCTCATGCATGAAATCTGGCATGCGGTCCCTGGCTTCGGGGGGCATGCCGTGAAGCATGGGCGTGCCCGGCGGCCGGGG
>JAAZAB010000308.1 GCA_012514555.1 Lentisphaerota bacterium | reverse complement strand
AGGCTTTTGGGACTGGCAAACCATCTGTCATCCTGTTTTCTTCGGCGGCGGAGGCCCGCCGCCCTCCAGGTGGAACGCATCCGGCTTCTCTTCTGTAGCGTGCCACGGCGTGGCGCGATTGGCCCTTCTGAATTTTGTCTTCTGCTTTGAGCCCTTGGACGTTGAATATTCCTTGTTGGATATTGGATATTCGCCTGAAATCGAGAGGCGGCCGGGGCCCATGCTTCGCCGAAGCGGCTTCGCAGGGCAAGCCGGCCGCTTCTTCTTTCCATCCCGATCCCGATAGCGAGACCCCCCCTCCCCCCAACTCAAAACCCAAAACTCAAAACTTATCCTTTAATCCCGCTATTTACAGTTGTTCCGGCAGGCTCTGGGCATATACTCTTCCGGCTGAAGGTGAAAGCGCCGGTACATGATTGTTGATTTCACGGGGAAGCCGCGGGCAGGCACATTGCCGGATTCATGAAATCGTGCCTGGCCGGCAAACAAGATAAAGAAAACTGTAGGACGCCCATGATGGCCGGTGATGCGGGAAAAATAACTGCCGGTGCCTACTACTTCGACGGGTGGTCGGGCCGCAGCAAACTTGCCGGCACTGCCGGCGAGCCGTGGGCGATAAACGCTCCAACACACCTGACCAGGCGGCTGATCGAGGAATTCCCCGACCGCGAGCCCTGCTGGGGCTGGCGCGACGACTCGCAGGCGATCATGGAGCGGCAGATCGACCTCGCGGCGGACCACGGGCTCGCATTCTTCGCCTTCTGATGGTACTGGCGCGACAGCCGCCAGGCGATCAACAGGCAGGCCATCCGTGACAATCCCCTGCATACCAGCATGGAACTTTACCTGAAGGCGAAGAACAACCGACGCCTGAAATTCTGCCTGCTGGTGGCCAACCACCAGGGCGCCGAGATCAATGGCGCGGAGAACTGGAGGCAGGCGGCCGAATTCTGGCTTCCATACCTCAAGCACGAGCAGCACATGACCGTCGGCGGAAAGCCGCTGGTTATCGTCTTCAATGTCAATGGCGGCGACAAGGACGGCTTTGCCGCCATGCAGGAAACGGCGCGCCAGGCCGGCCTGCCGGGGCTCGCCATCGCAGGCTGCGGAGGAGGAACGCCGGAGGCGGGCTACACGCACAGGACGCATTACAACGTGATCTCGGGGTACGAGGCCAATTCGGAGCAACATAAATATGCGGAACTCGTGGAGGCGAACCGGGCGGCCTGGGGCGGCAACAGCCGGCAGCCCTATATCCCGATCGTCACTGCCGGATGGGACAAACGGCCCTGGGAGGGCCCGACAGGCCTGGGCCAGAAACCCGGCTGGTTTTATCCGGACCGGACACCGCGGCAGTTCGCCGCTTTTCTTCGCGACGCCATTGCATGGATGGACCGGCATCCGGACCAGACGACCGCGGAGCGCCTCCTTCTCATCTACGCCTGGAACGAGTTCGGCGAGGGCGGGTATATCGCCCCGACCAAGGGCGATCCGGAAGGCGATTACTTGCAGGTTCTTCGCTCGGCGGTTTTGCCGGCCGGCCAATAATGCTGTACTTCCTGTCATTTGGAGCGGTCCTGGGCATATCCTCCGGCCTGTCACCCGGGCCGCTACTGGCGCTTGTGATTTCAGAAACGCTCAGGCACGGCGTGAAAGCCGGCGTCAAAGTCGCCCTTGCCCCGATCATCACCGATTTGCCCATAATCATTTTGACATTGCTTGTCTTGTCAAAATTATCCGGGTTCCCCGAAATACTGGGCGCGATCTCCCTTGCCGGCGGGATTTTCATTTGCACACTGGGCTTCGGCTGCATCCGCGCGAAGCGGATTGAGACGGGCGTACGCGAAGCGGCGCCCAAATCGCTGGCAAAAGGCGTGCTTGTAAATGCCCTGAGCCCCCACCCATACTTGTTCTGGTTAAGCGTTGGCGCCCCGACCATGGCAAAAGCAATGAGCCATGGCATCGGCGCGCTCCCGGCATTCATTGTCGGCTTTTACGCGTCCCTGGTCGGCTCGAAAATCCTGGTGGCTATGCTGGTCGGCAGATCAAAATCGTTGTTGACCGGCAACGCGTACATCTACACAATGCGCTTGCTTGGCGTGGTATTGTGCGCGCTGGCAGTTGCCCTTTTTTACGACGGGCTGAAACTGCTTGGTGAAAGAAATCAATAGAATATCCAATATCCAAGGAATCCGATGAATACTGTGAGTTCCTTGCTGGATATTGGATATTCTCTTTCCAGGTTGAAAAATGGCGTTCACTGCATTCTATGGGTCTTGTTCTGCCTGGCGTCATGGGCGGACACGAACCTGGCCGGCATTCGAGGGGAGAGGGAAGTCATGAATGAGAACATGCGCGTCGTGGTGGCCGAAGAAACACCGTCGGTAATGCACGCGGCGGATGAGCTGGCGTCGTTCCTTGGCACGGTGACAGGGCGCCGCATTCCCGTTGGCCGCGAGCGCGCCAAAGGGGTGAACCTGCTCGTCGGTCCGGCGGCCGCCAGGCTGGCGGACCCCGCGTTCGACGCCGGCGGGCTGGGCGCCGAAGGCATTGTACTGCGCAGCGCCGGGAACGACTTGATCCTTGCCGGCGGGCACCCGCGCGGAACGCTGTACGCGGTTTACACGTTCCTCGAGGACTATGCCGGGTGCCGCTGGTGGACGGAGAAGGCCTCTTGCGTTCCGGCAAACCCCGGCTTTGCCGTCCCAAAGGAGCTCAACATCCGCCATGTGCCGGCGCTGGAGTACCGGTGGCCGTTCTGGACGCACATCAACGCCAGCGCCGACCTCGCGGTCCGAAACAAGGTTAACGGGCCGGATCGGCTGCGCGATCCGAAATACGGCGGGCGCATGTCCCACGGCGGCGTGCATACCTTCTCCCGGCTGATCCCGCCGGCAAAGTATTTCGGGGAGCACCCCGAATGGTTCAGCGAACTCCAGGGCAGGCGGACGCATGAAAGGGCCCAGCTCTGCCTTTCAAACGGCGACATGCGCCGGGAGCTGACCAGGGAGCTGAAAGCTTTTATCCGGGGCAATCCGGAGCCGGCCGTGTATTCCGTTTCACAGAACGACTGGGAAGGGTACTGCGAATGCGCGGCATGCCGGGCGCTGGCCGGGAAATACGGCTGGCAGTCGGGCATCATGATCTGGTTCGTCAACCAGGTCGCCGAAGAGATTGAAAAGGAGTTTCCGTCCGCGTCGCTGAGCACGCTGGCTTACATGTACACGCGTTCAGCTCCAACCGGCATCCGAGTCCGGAAGAACGTGATTGTCCAGCTGTGCAGCATCGAGTGCAGTTTCTCGGCGCCCCTCGAGCACGAGCGCAACCTGGCATTTCAGAAGGACATCAGGGCATGGTCAAAGGTCGCCGACCGCCTCTACGTGTGGGATTACGTCACGAATTTCCGACACCATGTCCTGCCCCACCCCAATTTGCGCGTGCTTGGCCCGAACGTTCGTTTCCTGGCAGCCCACAACGTGAAGGGCATTTTCGAGCAGGGCGCATACACGACGCGGGGCGCCGAGTTCGCCGAGCTTCGCGGATGGGTGCTGGCCAAGCTCCTGTGGGATCCCTCGCTCGATGGCGGCAGGCTCATCCGCGAGTTTGTCGAAGGCTACTATGGCCCGGCCGCCGGGCCTCACGTCCTGCGATACATTGATCTCATGCATGACGCCGTCGAGGCCGGCAATGACCACCTCGGGTGCTTTTCCGAACACACGGCCGCGTTCCTGTCCTTCGAAAACCTGGCCGCGGGGTGGAAGCTTCTCGCGGCGGCGGAGGCTGCCGCTGAGGGCAGCCCGGAATATCTGCCCCGCGTGCAGGCGGCCCAACTGCCGGTAATGTATGCGTTTCTCATGCGTTGGAACGAGATGCGCGGCCGCGCCAAACAGATCGGAGCAGCCTGGCCGCTGGCGGAGGACATCCGCGCCGTCCATGCGGCCTTCCTCCGAATCGCGCGCAGCGAGGGCATGACGCGGCTGACCGAATGGATCGAGGGGTTTGGCGCCCTTGACGATGCCGTGAAAAAGGCCGGGGCAGGCTCATGACTCCGCCCGAATCCGAAGCGGGCCCCGGACCGGCAGCGCGAGAAGGTTTTGAGTTTTGGGTTTTGAGTTTTGAGTTGGGAGAGGGGGGAATCGCTATCGAAATCGGGATCGAAAGAAGAGAGGATATTCGATTTCTGCATGTAGTGACGTAGCACATGGACGTTGGATATTCCTTGTTGGATATTGGATATTCGATTGCTCTTT
>JAAZAB010000307.1 GCA_012514555.1 Lentisphaerota bacterium | reverse complement strand
TAAAGGCCCGCTCGGCCCTAAGGCGGGCCAAGAAAAAGACCTCCACCCTCCTGCCGTACAGGTTTCGCCTGACGCCCGGTATGTGCAATTCCAGCGAAGACGCCCTCCGCCCGCGCGGCGAGACAGTCGGCCTGACACCCATGTTCACAACGCCCCAATACCAGCCAAAGGAAACCCGCGCCAGCGCCACGTACACACCCTCCGGCGGCCTCACCTCGTTGTGCGGGTCCAGGTTCGCCGTGGGCAGGCCGAGCGTCCGCCCGATCCTGCGCCCCGGTATCACTGTCCCAAGAATGCTGAACGGGCGGCCGAGCATGCGGGCAGCCTCGCCAAGCTTCCCGGCGGCGACCGCGCCGCGGATGCGCGTGCTGGACACTTCCGCGCCGCGCCAGGTCACCGGCCGCGCAACAATGAGCTCAAAGCCGTGGCGCCGGCCCAGTTTGGACAGCAGTTGCGGCGTGCCCTTTCCGCCGCGGCCGAACCGCCAGTTTTCGCCCACCACGATCATGCGCAGGCCGGGCACCGCCCGGGCCAGGCGCGCCACGAAGGCGGCCGGGGATTGTTCCGCAAGGCGCGCGGTGAACCTCAGCACGATGCAGCCGTAAACGCCCAGTTCCGAAAGTAGCGCCACCTTGTGGCTGGGCGCCGTCAGGATCGAGGGGGCGTCGTCCGGGTCAAGCACTTTCCGCGGATGCGCGCCGAAGGTGAGCACCCACAATCTGGCGCCCCGGGCTTTTGCCAGAGCCAGCGCCTTTCGGATCACCGAGGAATGACCCCGGTGCACGCCGTCGAAAAAGCCGGCGGCAAGAACGACGTTCCGTCCTTTAACCGCACGCTTTTTCAAATTCCTGACAATCCTGGCCATCAAACCCGCGTATTATTCCCTGACCCTGTTCATCGGTATTACCGCTTCCGACAGGGCCGAAACATCCATTTTAAGAATGTCACCCAGCGGACGGGCGTCGGCCAGCAGGCGTTCCCCGGAACGCGTCCTCTTCAGCCCCGCGAGATGCGCCCCGCAGCCAAGGGCGTCGCCGATCTCCGAGCAAAGCGTCCTGACATACACGCCCTTTGTGCATTTCAGATCGAAGGATGCCATGGGAGGCTCGAAGGAATTCAGGCGAAAGTAATATATGTGCACCAGCTTGGCCTTGCGCTCGACAGTCCTGCCCTTGCGCGCCAGCTTGTACAGCGGCACCCCCCCCTGCTTGACGGCCGAAACCATGGGAGGGGTGTGCATCAGGTCACCCTGCATCTTTTCCATCTGCGCACGCAGCGCATCTTCGGTTACTCCCGACCAGTCACCCTCGCGCAAAACCTTGCCCTGGGCGTCCTGCGTGTCCGTGGCGATGCCCAGGCGCATGATTCCCTCGTACACCTTGTCCGCCCCCATGAGGCGCTCCGCCAGCTTGGTCCCGCGCCCGAGCAGCAGGATCAGCAGGCCCGTGCATTGCGGGTCCAGCGTTCCAGCGTGGCCCACCTTTTGAAGCCTGAAGCGACGGCGGACACTGTCCACCACGTCATGGGAAGTCATGCCGGCGGGCTTGTCCACCAGCAGGATTCCGTCAAACGGGTCGCGCGCAGGGCCGGACTGTCCGTACGTCCGCGTCATCCGCCCTCCCTCGCCGGGCGCTCCGCCGCGCCCGGCCCGCTATCCGCCGGAGCGGCTCCGCCGTCGGCCGGGTCCAGGTCCGTCAGCAGCCGCAGCACGCGATCGCCTTCTTCAATGGAGGTGTCGAGCTCGAAATGCAGGCGCGGAGTGCGCTTGAGCACCACGACCGAGCTGACCAGCTTCTGAATCGCGCCCCTGTGCGCCATCAGGCTTTCGAGCATTTGCCCGCGTTCCTCCTCGTGGTCCCGGATCGAGACCAGGACCCGGGCGGCCGCCAAGTCCTTGCTGACCGTCACCTTCGTGATCGTCACCGCCGAAAGGTCGAAGTCCCCTTCCGTAATAACCCGGTACAGGCTCAGGCCGATCTCCCGCTTCAAAAGCTCGTTCACGCGAACAAGGCGGTCAACGCTCATTGCATCATCCCCGGGTAACTCGGCGCGCCGCGAAAGCGGCCGGCCGTTGAAAGGTCGGGAGCGGCGGGGCTCTTCACAGCTTCTGCGGAATCTTCTCGATTTCGATGAAGTCCAACACGTCGCCTGTCTCAAACTCGCCGAAATTCGCCATGCGGATCCCGCATTCCTGCCCTTCGCGCATCTCATTCACAACATCTTGAAAATGTTTGATGGTCAAGGCATTGCCCTCGAAAACAACCGCGTTGCCGCGCCTCACGCGCACCTTGCAGCCCATGTGTATCCGCCCGGACTTGACCATGCACCCGGCCACAAAGCCCTTCTTGCTGAGGGGGAACAGCTGCCGGACCTCCG
>JAAZAB010000306.1 GCA_012514555.1 Lentisphaerota bacterium | reverse complement strand
GGAATATCCAATGTCCAAGTGAGCGAGAGATGAGAATGGGCGTATCCAAGTCCACCCATTCACCACGCTCGTGCCCCCCTTGTTCCTTGGACTTGAGTGTTGGATATTCGATTGCTCTTCCCCAGGTTGAAACCTGCCTGTCCCAAAAGCCTAGTCCTGCATTCAACCACTCTTCACGCAGATTGGAGATAATTTGGAAATCAGGAAAGCATGAAGGAAATGGCCCCTGTCTCCTCTCTTTTCCTGATGTTCCTGATTTCCTTATTCAACCCATATTGTCACGTCCTGATTTCCGTTTGACACCTTTTTGTTAGATACCATCTTCCACATGGAAGTGCTGTTCCTCGTCCTCGTCCTCGAACAGCCTCCCCTGAACCCGAACCCTGAACCCTCTACCCTATATCCTATCCCCTATATCCTATCCCCTATATCCTATCCCCTCGTCCTTGGATATTCGATCATCACCCGAACTCAAGCTTGCTGTTCACGACAGGATGTCGGAGACCGCGAGGCGTTTTCCTTTGAGCCGCTCGTTGGCTTTTTCCAGTTTTTCCCGGCTGCTGACTACGCAGACGGCGGAGCGGGGCTCGTTTTCGGCCAGCACCCGCAGCGTTGTCTCCTTTACGGAGGCAGGATCGGCCCGGAGCGCGGCGGCGTAGCGCGCCTCGCGCAGCTCGTCGGTGTCGCCGCGGAGGTGGCGCACCATGGCGTCGTCGGTGGCCTCGGCGGGCCGTATGGGCGCATCCGCCGCCTTGGCGCTGCCGATGATCGCGCGGTCTACGTCGGTCTGGGACCAATTCTGGGCCGCGATGTGGCCGCTCAAGCCGTCGAACGCCGAGAGGGTTTCCACGATTTTCGGATCGCGAAAGCTGGACAGCGAGATCGTATTTGTCGCGCTGGAGTACCGGACGCCGGCCCCGTAGGCGTTGCCTTTCAGGCGAATCTCTGGAAGCATGTAGTCGAATCTGGCGAGGTACAAGCCGAGATTGAGCAGCGGCACATCGGGGTGCGCAAGGTGCGGGGCCGGCATGGCTTTCGCGCAGTGCGCAACCAGCATCGGGGCGGCCAGGCCTTCTCGCGGCGGCTCCGCAAACGGCTGGAACGCCGGCGGCGCGTCCGAGGCCGGTTCATGCTTAATGTGCGCGCCCCAATCCTCGAGAGTCCGGGACAATGCGCCAAATACCGCGCCGCTGCCGGTAAAGCTGACAATCCATTTGCTGCGCGAGCGTAAGAAATCGCGGATGCGCCCGACGTTCCGCATGATCTCGGCGGCGCGCCCGTCGAAATCCTCCGCGAGGCCTTCGACGAAGCGCAGCGCGTCCGGGCTGACAAAGAGGTGGAGAATGGACGCGGCGCTGCTGAAGCCGCGTGATGCCTGCCGCTCCGCCGTGCCGGAGCCGTCGTTCACGAGCCGCGTTCGGTAATAGGCCCGGGCCTGGGAAACCACGTCTTCCAGGCGTGCGCGGTCGCGGGGATCCGCGGCGAACACCAGGTCGCCGAGCAGCGCCAGGGCGCTTTCGGCCTGGGCGTCCAGGGTCTTGAGCCCGAAGCGGTAGCGGCGGATGGTCCTGGCCGGATCGGAGGCGTGGCAGAAGATTTCGGGGCGCGACCACAGCCCGCCGGTGCAGGCGGTGCGGCGCTCGGCGATGCGTACGAAGTCCTGGCCCGCGGCGCCCATCTTGGCAATCACATCATCGAACAGGGGAAGCCATCGGTAGAGTTCCGCGGGCAGTCCGGCAAGGTCCGCGCTGAACTCAATGTAATTTACGCCGTTGCTGAAAACGTCATTGCGCAGCACGGTCATTCCGGCTATTTGTCCGGACTCGGTGGGAATGCGCCGCGGCCTGGCCGGCAGGTCGCCGGTCTTGAGCTGCGGCAGCTTCGCGAGCGCCTCCGGCGGGTTCGGAACCCCCTGCGCCGCGGCCAGGGCGGTTGCGGACCTGGCGATCCCGGCGATCTGCCCGGGGTCAAGGCGGGCGCGCTGCCCGGCCATACGTTCGGCGAACTCGGCGTCGGCGCGCGCCTGCGCCCCGCGGTCGGGGCGCAGGACGACAAGCAGCCTGTGCGGGTTGTTGAGCAGGCCGTCCCGGATGAGGCGGTTGAACAGGAGCGGATCGGCTGCGTAACGGGCGCGGCATGCTTCGAGGTGCTCCCGCGCGCGCAGGAATGTCAGCGGGTCGCCGTTGAACGGCCATGCCTGGTTCACGGCTTCGAGCAGGGACAGCGGGAAAAGCCTTCCGACTTCAAGGGTTTCATACGCGCGCTGCTGAAAAGCCGCCTCGACGCGGCCGGGCGCGAAGGGCTCGCGGGCGATCCGCTCCAGGGTTGCAAGCACGAGGCTCTCGAAAGCTTCCGCCCGGCCGGCCTCGCTGCCCTTGAGCCCCGCGTGGAAGGTCGCCTCGTATGCGCCGGCCGACGCGCCGGAAAAGAATATGTCGGCGCCCAGCTTGGAATCCACCATGGCCTTCTTGAGCGGCGCGGCCTCGTCGCCGACCAGGAGCCCGGATAGAACGCTCCAGTCCCAGGCCCGCGCCGGGTCGAGCGCGTCGTCCACGATCCAATTGAGCGTCAGGAATGCGCGCGCCGAGGCGTCTTCGCCCGCGCCGACGGGATAATCCTTCTCGATGCGGCGCGGCGCGGTCCAGCGCGGCTGGCGCGGGGTGGCCACGTGCGCCTCGCGGCGCTCGAACCCGTTCAGCGCCGGCGCGAGGAAGCGCAGGTGCTCGGCGGTCGGGATGTCGCCGTATATGAAAAACAGGCCGTTGGCCGGGTGGTAGATGTCCCTGTGAAAGCGCAGGAACTGCCCGTAGGTCAGGTCGGGAATGCGGTCCGGGTCGCCGCCCGAGTCGCGGCCGAGCGGCGTG
>JAAZAB010000029.1 GCA_012514555.1 Lentisphaerota bacterium | reverse complement strand
CGTCGGAAGGCTGGGTCATGGAAATGTGCGGCTACGACATGGACGGAACAGGCGGCGTCTGGGTTGCCCAGCGCGTGCCCGACAGCGGCTTCTTTGTCGCCGCCAACCAGTTCCGCATTCGCGACGTCCGGGAAAACGCCGCCGACATGATGTATTCCGACAACATCTTCGAGGTCGCGAAACAAAAAGGCTGGTGGAAGCCGGAGTCAGGCCCGCTTGACTGGGCGGCCGTGTACGGCAACGGCGAGTTTCACCATCCTTACTACTCCCTGCGCCGCGTGTGGCGCGCGCAGTCCCTGGCGGCGCCATCGCTGAAGCTCTCCGCATGGGTTGACGGCCCGTTCACCCGGGCGTATGCCTTTGCCATAAAGCCGGACCGGAAGCTGACGGTCGAAAACATTTTCAGCATCCACCGCGACAATTACGAGGGCACCGAGTTCGACCTGACCAAAGGCCTTGCCGCCGGCCCCTTCGGATGCCCGTACCGCTTCGAAGGCCAGGCCGAAGCCGTTGCCGGCAAGGAAGGCCGGCTGACCCCGCTAAAGGGCGAATTCGAGCGCCCCCTGAACATATACCGGTGCGTCTACGCCTATGTCAACCAGTCGCGGAGCGGCTTGCCGGACGCGATCGGCGGCCTGACCTGGTTCGGCCCGGACCGGCCGTCCACCGCGGCGCTCATGCCGTTCTACGCCGGCGTCACCAACCTGCCCGCGCCCATGCAGACGGGCGACCTGCTCGCGTTCAACCGCAAAAGCATGTGGACCGCCTTCAACTTTGTCGCCAATTTTGCCATGCTCAAGTACTCGTTCATGATCGAGGATATCCGAAAGGTTCGCGACCGCTTCGAGGCGCAGGCCCTTGGCGGGCAGGCGACCCGGGAAAACGAGGCTCTCAAGCTTTGGAAGGCGGGCGACGAGGCGGGCGCGCGCGCCATGCTGACCCGCTATTGCGACGGGAACGCCGGCGCGGTTCTCGAAGAATGGTGGAAGCTAGCCGAGCTGCTGTATCTGAAGTACAACGACGGATACCTCAACACCCGGGAGGGCATGGCCCAGTCGGTTTTCTACCCCGCGTGGTGGCTGAAGGAGGTCGGCTACGAAAAGGGCCCCACCAGCTATCAAAAGGCAGCGGGCGGGAAATAACCCCGCAAAATCCGGGATAAAGCCGGTTCGGCCGTGCTCGAACCAGGAGGCGTGGCCGGCGATTAGGCCGGACGTGGAGGCGCGCCGCGGCAGGCGATGCGCGCCGATTGTCAGCGGATGACCAGGCCGGCCTGGACGAACCAGGTCGGATTCACGTCCGACGAGAAAACGGTTTCGTCGTTCTCGCTGTCGCGCAGTTCGTATCGCCTTGCGAGCGCGGCGCCCCCGGCAATTTCCAGGTTCGCGTGCGGGGCAAGCTCAATCTCAACGCCTGTTCCGGTCCGCCAGCCCTTGAACAGGAAGTTCAATTTCCGCTCCGTGCCGTCCATGGTTTCCGTGATGCCCCACTCGCTGCCCGCAGGCGTGAGCCATGCGGAAAACCGCAGGCGCCTGTCGGGGCCGTACCAGATTCCGGGCCTGGGAAAGACAAGCGACACACGCCATTCCGGGTCCGGGTTCCAGACCAGCCCGGCGACCGGGAAAAGAAGGTCGCTTCCGAAAACCCTCGAATAGGAAGCGCCCATTGACAGCGTAAGGGCCGGAGTCCACTTGTATCCGGCCATCGCAATGCACGCGAAGCGCAAATCATCCGTGCCCAGGCTTTCGAAATCGGTGTAGGCGGATGGCGCCAGCATCGCGACGAGGTTCCAGCGCGCGGACAGCTTCGCGAAGAGCCCGAGCGGAACGTTGACGGTGTACGTGTCCTTGTTGTTCAGGCTCGTGCCGGAAAAGGCGAAATGGTACGCGCGCAGGCCCAGGCCCATGGTCAGCTTCCAATCCGGCTTCATGACCATCGGCGCGATGGCGTTGAGCGCGAACTCGCTAACCGAGACTCCGACGTTTCCAAAAGCGGTCGCGTCGTTGTCGAAGCTTGATTCGCCTTCGTAAGTGAACATAAGGCTGCCGAGGGTCGGGCCGGGGAGATTGGAGGTTTCGGCGCTTGGGCTCTGCGCGTTTTCGGGCTGGGCCCGGAGCGCGGCCGGAAGCAGGCAGGCGGCAAGGCAGAGCAAAAGCGGAAGGTGGCATGGGCTGGCCGGCAAATGTCACCTCAACGGGAGCTGGAACGTGCGGAAGATTTTGAACGAAAGCGCCTTGATCAGGATGAGCCCCGAGAATGCGGCCAGCGTCTTTTCTTCCTCTTCCTTGAGATAGACCAGGCCAAGCGCGCGAACGCGGGAATATGCCTTGCTTATAAGCTCGCGCACGGCGTCAGGATCCTTGATCCGGGTTTGCCCGGTCGCCAATTTTTCCACGAACATGCGGTAGCGGTGCACCAGCTTCCAGGCGTCCTCCATGGGCTTTTGGATGCGGCCGGGCATGCGAAAGAGGTTTTTGAGTTCCGGGTCCATGTAGCCGTCGGCCGCGGCGATATAGCGCCTGGGGCTGATCTTGAAGAACTCGGCGCTGGTTTCCTTGATCTCATCCACCGGCACGTGAAGGGGCTTGACCCCGTCGGCAATGAGCGGGGCCTTCTGCCCGTAATGGCGGATCACCCGGCGCACGAACTGGATCTTCTTGAACACGCCGGTCCGGCGCTTGTAGCGCTCCTTCCACGATTCCTCGATGTCAATGTAGGTGGCGAACGTTTCGGCAAAGTCGTCGTCCGGATGCTTTTGAGCGTAATGGTCGCCGTCGGGATTGACGAAGTTCTTGCTCCACGGATCGGGGCGGTAGCGGTTGTCGAGCGGATAGGTGTTGAAGAAGTGGCCCTCTACGTTGAACGTTTCGCGGAACTCCTTGAGGCGGTAGAGCTTGAAGCCGTAGCACAGGGCGTGGCCGATCTCGTGTTTCAGCAGCAGCAGCAGGTCGCCCTCGTCCCTGAAAATATCCTTGTTCTCGCGCACCAGCTCGCGGAGCAGCGGATCGGCGTCCCAGAACCCGAGGCCGATGTTGGTGGTTCCCTCGACGCATCCGTAGGAATCGCTGAGATAGAAAAAGGGCTCGAAGGCGATGCCGAAGTGGCGGGTTTCCATGAGCGCGCGCTCTATGCAGCGTTCGAGAATGCTGCCTTTCAGGGTGAGGGCCAGGTTTCTGACCGGGGTCGAAAGCAGCTCGGCCTTGAGCGTGTCCTTGCTGTGCAAAAGGCGGCGCGCGAAATTCATGGCTGCTCCATTGCCAGCTCGACCAGGCGCTTGGCGAGGTCTGGATACGGCAGGCCCGCCCACTGGGCGGCCCGCGCGAAGCCGGCGTCCGGGGAAATATCGGGATTGGGATTGATGTCTATCACGAACGGTTTGTTCCGGGCGACCCGGAAATCGACCCTTGCATACCCCCGGAGGTGGAAAACGTCAAATATCTTCCGCGCTATTTCCGAGATGCGTTTTTCAAGCTTCTCGTTGATCCGGGCCGGGATTATGGGAATGGTGTGCCTGTAATAGCGGCTGTTCGTGGTCCATTTCGCCGAATAGGTGCATATGCGCGGGAGGCTGCGGGGCAGTCCCTTGTAGCTCAGCTCGACGATCGCCAGGATCGTGGGCTGGCGGTTGCCCAGGAGCGAAACCTGGAATTCACGGCCGGCGACGTACTTTTCCACGATTGCCGGCTGCCTGAAGTTGGTCCGGATGTATCGGATCCGGTCGGCCAGCCGCTTGTGGTTGGTCACGAAGGATCGCGCCGTTATGCCCACCGAGCCGTCCTCACGTATCGGCTTGACCATGGCAGGGAATGAGAACGGCAGGTCGATATCGTCCTCGTTGTCCATGACGGCGAACGGAGGGGTCGGCACGGCCGCGGTTTTCAATATGCGCTTGGTGAAAGCCTTGTTAAGGCAGATCGAGAGCGGCAGCACCCCGTTGCCCGTGAACCGGACGTTGAGCAGCTCAAACAGGGCCGCGACCGCCCTTTCCTTGGTGGTGTCCCCGCCGACGTCCTCGCACAGGTTGAACACCGCGTGCGGCCTGAACTTGCGCAGCTCGCGGATGAACGGGGCTGGATTGCGGCTGATCCCCGCGCGCTTGACAACGAACCCGGCCGTGAGCAGGGCCTGCTCAACCTCCAGGGCCGTTCCGAGGATGTTGCAGTCGAGCTGCGGCTTGTGTTCCCGGTCGTAGTAAATCCGGCGCGCGCTGTAGGCGATGAGTACGCGGGTCATGAGCGTGTGATATGCCTCCTTTTTCAGGCGCGCGCCGCCAGGACCAGGCAGGGTTAAGGCCGGCGTCCCATACGGCTTCCGTTTTTCAGCATGGGCTTTACCTTACAGAAAATCCGTACGGAGGTCAACGCTCCTGACGCTGATTTACGCGGGGAGAGGGAAGAGGGGAGAGAAGTTTTGAGTTGGGAGGACGAGAAAGAGGGGAAAGGAGATAGGATATAGGGTATAGGGTATAGGGGATAGGGGAGAGGGGATAGGGGGAGTCGCCACAGAGGTCACAGAGATCACGGAGGGTGGGGAAATGGTTCAGGGTTTTAGAGAGAATATCCAATATCCAACATGAATGTCCAATGTCCAAGTTCGAGGAACAAGGAGAAGCATGCGCGCCGCTGCGGGAGACGCTCTTTCATCTTCGGCGGCCGGGGCCGTCCGCCCTTCTATGAGTGCAGTCAATG
>JAAZAB010000305.1 GCA_012514555.1 Lentisphaerota bacterium | reverse complement strand
CGAGGTGGACCCGGGGAGTTTCAAGATCAGTCTCCTGGCAAAGTCGCCGGCCAACATAGATGCCGGCGGAGACATTCTCGACGGCGTCATTTATTTTGCGAGCGCCTCGCGCCTGTACGGCTACAAGATTCCGGTGTTCGATGAAACATCGGGGCTGGACAATCATATCTCAAGGTAGGGAACAGGCCATGGGTGGAACCGGCCTGATTGCCGGCGGCATTTGACGGGAAAGGCCGCTGTTCACCTCAAGATGCGCCCGGCTGCCCTGAGGAGCCGGCTTGCCGAACAGGGGTCCAGCGGCGCGGACAGTCCCCGGAAAACAAAATTGATGCGCTCGTAGCCATCCTCGGCGAGGGCTTCCTCGGTCGGCAGGTATGCCACGCTGCCGTTGGCCAGGCAGACTGTCGCGAAGCGATCTCCGTATTCCCTGTTCATCTGCAGGCCAAGCTCCGCGAAAACCTCGCCCGAAATGCCCAGGAGCGCAACGCCTCCTATTCGAATGCATTGGACGTCGACTGAAACGTGCCTTGGGATCTTACCGCCCCCGCGAAGGCGCGCCGCCATTTCGCGCTTCCAGGCCAGGATGGCCTCGCTCCATTCCGGGTGCGTGGCCCTGTAAGCCTTGCATAGCGCGGCAAGTTGCCGGGCGTTGTCCGGGATATGCCCCTTGAGCAGCGGCAGCCGGACCGAGCGCAGGCGCGTGAAAATGGGGGCCGGGTTGAGCGGAGCGGCGCTCTTGAGCGTCCGGTTCGCCTCGGCGCACAGGAGATTGCCCATGCGCGCGACGTCGGCGAATGAGCCGCCGGCGAAACTCTTGTTCCGGATTATTGCCGGGCGGACGTCTCCGCAGCAACCGTTCATGAACATGGCGATCGCGCCGGGGTTCCTGCTTTCCAGGGCGCGCTGAAACGCGCCCGGGTAGTCGCCGGAGATTTCCGAAATATCGGTGGATATCGTCGTTGGGTGGCACGCGTATACCGCAAGCGCGGCCAGCAGCGAGCCGTCGGCGCGCCGGACGCTCAGAACCGGAACGCCATCGTCCTTTGCCCCGTCGAAGTTGGGCGCCATGACTGCAATTCCGCCAGGACCCCGAAGGCGGCGGTTGACCGAACCTATGTTCACGCGGCCGCGGCCGAAGGCCAGCCTGGCGGGCGCCGCTGTCTTGCGCGCCATCGCGATCGCCCCGAGAATGGCGGATTCGATCCGCTCCGGGTATCCGGGCGGAGTGAGCCCGCCGGGGGTTCGCGGCTCGTTCGCGGTAAAGGGGCCGGTATGCGTGTGGGAACTGGTCAGGAGCAGGCAATCCGGGGCCAGCCCCAGGCGCCGCCGCGCCTTTGCGCGCAGGCGCTGGACCATCGGGCGCGGAATGCGGATTAGATCGGATGAGACCAGGGCGACCCATTTCCCGCCCCGGCCTATCACCAGGGCCTTAAGCATGAGCGGGTCGTGCACCCTCTTTGCCAGAGCTTTCCGGGCAGAATGCCCGCAGAGCCGGCAGCCCGGATCGGGCGTGACGTCGACCGCGTGGACGCCGGCGAAATATGGTTTTGAGTTCATCGTTTTTCTTTCCACGGTTCCCTGCGCTGCCTGCGAATCGTAGGGCTTTGCAGGGCCGGGGTCAAGGCTGGGATTGCCGGTCAATTCATGGAGAAAAACGGATGGCGCCTTGGCCGGACAAGTGCTAGATTCATCGAAGTCGGGAACGTAATGGTTGAATCGGATGCGCGCGATGGAATCAGCTCAAGGAAACATCGGATGAACACAAGTAAGGCGGGACTCAAGGCGGCATCCGGTCTGATCAGGAAGCACAAGCCTGTATTGTTTTCAGTGAGCTATGCCGGCCTGTGGGGCCAGGCCGGCATGACTCTCGAGGAGTTCATTCCGCATGCTCGCTCGCTCGGGTATCCGGCCGTGGAATTTATGGGCAAGCGCCCGCACCTGTCGCCGCTGGACTGGCCTGGCGCGCGCGCGGAGGAGTTGAAGGTCTTGTGCGACCGGGAGGGCGTAGAGGTCGCGTGCGTGGCGGCCTACACGGATTTCTGCGGCGGCCTTGACGCGGCCGAAGTGCCGTTCCCGGACATGCAGATCCAGTATGTCGAGTCGCTGGCGCGCCTGGCCGGGGTTCTTGGCTGCGGTCTCGTCCGGCTGTTCACCGCTTACGAGCGCGACGGCGTTCCGCTCGCGCGCCAGTGGGATCGGACGGCGGCGGCCCTGCGCGAATGCTGCGATCGTTGCGCTCCGCATGGGGTGACCGTGGGACTCCAGAATCACCATGATCTGGGCGTTGATACGCGCGCGCTGCTGGAGCTGCTCTCCGACGTCGGGCGGCCGAATTGCCGGCTCATGCTTGATCCGTGGTCGCCCTGCCTGCGGGGCGAGGAGCTGTCACAGACTGCGCGGATTGCGGCGCCGCACGTTGTCTACACCACTGTGGCCGATTATATCCGCCTGCCCCGCTTCAAATACAATCCGGCCCTGATCAATTACAGCCGCCAGGCGGACGACCTTGTGAGGGCCGTGCCCATGGGCGAGGGGGACATGGATTCGCGGACCTTTCTCAAGGGTCTCGAGGCCGGCGGCTATGAAGGCCCGATCGCCTACGAAATGTGTTCCCCGCTGCGCGGCGGCGGGAGCCGGGAAAACCTGGACCGCTGCGCGCGGCGGTTCCTCTCATGGCTTGGCAAAAGTTTTGCTTGACCCCGGCCCGGCGGAGGGGCATAGTTTTACACCGGCGCGTTTGAACTGCCGATAGCGTTCAATGGCGCTGTGTCATTCGAAGATTCCCGTATT
>JAAZAB010000304.1 GCA_012514555.1 Lentisphaerota bacterium | reverse complement strand
TGAGGCCCTTGGTGAACACGCTGATGTTGGCCTGCCCGATGTCGTCGCCGAAAATGACGAGAATGTTGGGCTTCCCCGCCGGGGGGGCGTCCGCGGCCCGCGCCGGCCGCGCCGATACCAGGGCGCCTGCCGCCAGCACCGATCCGACCGCGGCCCAGGCGCCGGCTTGCCGGAACATTGCAGCCTGTTGTTTCATTCCAGTTCTCCCGTTTGAGTTGGCCATGCCCGCGGAGCGCGTGTTTGACAATCGAGGCAAAAGGGTTGAAATCAGACGCCTTCCTAAATTTGAATTTATTACTCCGGACCGGGTTTCGTCAACCGCGATCTTTTCTTTTTTTCAGTTGCTCAAGAGCGCAGGAGCACTTGTTCTCTCCTGTTTCCATCGGGGCCGGGTTCGATTCCGTCTGCCCCGTTCAACCTCTTTCTCGCGGCCAAACGCAATCCCGATATCCTGTTCGACCCCGACGTGTCCCGCCGTAGCCTCTTCGGCGAAGGCGGATACCGATACCGATATTCTGACTGCTGAATTGTCGCCTTTGTTTCAATCCCGGCCGCCGACCTGTTTTTCCGTGACGCCTCCTTGCCCGCCTGCGCGGGACAGCAGGTAGTCCAGCGTCTGCTCGGAGCGCAGGAGCGACCGCAGCCGGTCCATGCCGTCCTCCCTTTCGAGCTTCCGGCGCAATTCGTCCGGGCGCATGCCGTGTTCGGCGGCCACGGTTCTTATGCGGGCGTCCACGTCGCGCTGGTCCGCATCTATGCCCTCAGCCTCGGCTACCTGATCCAGGATCAAGCCAAGCTTCACGCGCCGGGCTGCCGCCAGCCACGCTTCGCAGCCGGGCCCGGCGCCCGGCTCTCCGGCGCGCTCGCACTCCTGCCGGACAAGCGCCGGGGGAACCTCGCCGGGCGTATGGGCGAGAAGCCACTCCGAGGCCTCGTCGCGCCGCTCCGCGTCGCTTGCTCCCGCCAGCGGCAAGGCGGCGCAGTCCGGCAGGTCCAGCCTGGGCGCCGGAATGAACTCGGCGGTGAAGGAAAAAGCGCTGCGCGGATCGAGCTGGATGTCGCCCAGCGCGATCGGCCCGGCAGCGCGCATGTTCCGCTCGCGCAGCGCTTCCCTGACCAGTTGCCGCCCGCTCCGGGCCGCAAAGGCGTTCCGGATCTGCCTGCCGAGGAAGCGCTCGACCACGGCGCGCGGCGCCCGGCCCGGGCGGAACCCCGGCACGGCCGCATTGCCGAACTCCGCGAGCACGTTGTCATACTCGGCGGCGACCTCCGCCCAGTCGGCTGCGATATCAAGGACCTTGCACCCGTCCTCGGCATCTTTCAGGTCGTGTTTCATTCCATCACCGAGCTTGTCGAGTACAAGAGCCGCTTGACCGGCTCGCGGCCGAGGTCCCGGACGATCTTCTTCACCGGCCCGTCGATGTGCCCGAAAAACCGCTTCCAGCCGGGACAGAGGTAATTCAGCCCGGGCTGTCCGTCGGGCGTGCGGACAAAGCGGTTCTTCGGGCATTCGCCGAAGCAGGCGAACTCGTATTCGCACTTCCGGCACATGTCGGGCAGCGTGCGCTCCTTGTTGGTGCCGAAGAACTCCTGGCGGGGCGAAAACACCATGTCGGCCAGGGGCGTGTCGCGGATGTTGCCGAGCCGGTACTCCGGGTAGACGTAGTGGTCGCACGAATACAGGCTGCCGTCATGTTCGAGCGCAACTCCCTTCCCGCACATCGGCGCGAGCGTGCAGAGCGGATTGACACGGCCCATCCATGCCTCCACCGCGGCCTCGAAGTAGTGAACGTAGATTCTGCCCGCGTCCCGGCTGAACCAGCGGTCGAAAACTCCGCAGAGGAAAGCTCCCCAGTCCTCCGGGTCCACGCACCAGTCTTCCACGACCGAGCAGGGCGCGCCCGGCCGGGCGGCCGGCGTCCCGACGGCCGGCATGCTCTCCGCGGGCCAGAACTGCGGCGCGGTCTGCCGGAAGCACCTGGGCTCGACGATCGGGATGAACTGCATCCGCTTGGAGCCGGCTTCGTCGCGCAGAAAACCGTAGACCTCGGCGGGATGTTTCGCCGTAAGCCGGTTGACGCAGGAGAGCGTGTTGAAACTCACTCCGTGCCTGCGCAACAGGCGCGCCGCGCGGAAGACCCGGTCAAAGCTGCTCGCGCCGGACTTGTCCTTTCGATAGGCGTCGTGCAGGTGGCGCGGGCCGTCAAGGCTGAGGCCCACTACAAAGTTGTTTTCGCGGAGAAACCCGCACCACTCGTCATCCAGCAGCGTGCCGTTGGTCTGAAGATCATTTTCGCAGCGCACGTGCGGCGGACTGTAACGCTTTTCCAGCGCAACGGCCTTGCGGAAGAAATCCAGCCCGAGCAGGGTCGGCTCTCCGCCCTGCCAGGAGAAGATCACCTCCCTGCAGTTCTGCCCTTCGATGTACTGGCGAATGAACGTTTCCAGCGTCTCTTCGGATAGGCGCCACCCGCTATCCGTGCCTAGGAGGCGCTCCTTGGAAAGATAGTAGCAGTAAGAGCAGTCAAGGTTGCAGACGGGCCCGATCGGCTTGA
>JAAZAB010000004.1 GCA_012514555.1 Lentisphaerota bacterium | reverse complement strand
TGAAATACCAGTGCCGATTAAGAAACCGGACACCCTGAAAGCCATAAATCTTTAAAGGAAAAGAAAATGTAGGAAATTCCCATTGACTGCACTCATAGAAGGGCGGACGGCCACGGCCGCCGGAGAATAAAGCAGGTGAATATCCAATATCCAAGGAACAAGGACAGGTTGCCTAATTTGGATTGCCGCAAAAACAAGCGGGCCCGTCGGTTTTTCGTTTGCATTTCCGAGCCGGATAGGAGACAAATGTAAACAGGTACAGCACCGGACTGGGTTTAAAAAAATGCAAAACTACAACATCAACCGCCCGTTTCATCTCGGGCGCCGGGATTGTTTCTTCGAGCAGGGATTGTACTTGATACGGGAAGCCGAGGGCAGGAAGCCGGGCGGCGCGAATGCAAGTGATTTCGCGAAAATCACGTACTGCCTGAAATCGGCATGCGACCACAGCATAATGGCCGGAAAAGCGGACAACACGGCTGAAAACGAAGAGCATTTTCTCCATTTTCTGCAGGCGTTGATGAAACACCTGGTCTCGCTCAACGCCATCATGGAATCCGGCCCCGCGCCGGGCGAGAGCGGCAAGGGCGGCGAACTTGCCTGTTTCCTGGAGACGGGCGCCCCGGATAATGCCGGGGCGGCCAGGGAATACCGCGAGCAGACGCTGCGGATCGTGGAAAGCGTATGCCGGCTGTGCCTGCTGCTGGATCGCCCGTTCCAGGCCCTGAAGGCCGGGACGATTGCGCTCCTGGACGAGAGCCAGAAACGCGTGTACGAAACCGCCCGCGACAGCCTCCTCAAACACCTGGCCTCGCACTCCGGGCGCCGGCCTAGTATGTACGCCCAAACCGCTTATCCAGTTCTTTGAATGAGAAGTGGATGATTATCGGCCGGCCGTGCGGGCAGGTGTAAGGCATTTCCGTGCGCGCGAGCTGGCTGATGATGGATTCGATATCCTCGCCGCTCAAGCGGTCCCCGGACTTCACGGCCGCCTTGCACGCGGCCTGCGCAATTCTCTCCTCAACCGCCCCGGCGGCGGCGCCGCGGTCGCCCGCGGCCTCCAGGCCCGCGGCGATCTCCACCAGCAGCGCCCTGGGCCGGGCTCCGGAAATGCATGCGGGCAGGGCATCCACCACGAAAGTGTCGCCGCCGAATTCAGCCACACCAAAACCGAGGCTCTTTAACAAGTCCAGCGCCTGGCGCACCCGCTCGGCATCGGTTGGATTCAGCTCGACGGCCTCGGGCGCCAGCAGCGCCTGGCTCTCGATCCGGCCCCGGCGAACCTGTCCGAGCAGCCTCTCGTACAGGACACGCTCGTGCGCCGCGTGGGGATCCATGAGCACCAGCCCGTCCTCGATCTCCATAACCACGTAAAGGCCCGCAACCTGGCCCAGCACGCGATGCCACGCCCATGGTGACTGCGGGGCTGGCTTTTCCGGCGCGGAACCCGGCTCCGGGGCGGCGCAGACCGGGATCGCATCCGGCTTAACGGCCGGCCATGGGGCGGCTGGTGCCTGGCAAACGGGCGCTGCGCGAACCTGGTCGGCCTCAAAGCCCCTGATGAACTGCGCCTCGGCCCGGGGCGCGGCGCGGACGGGCTCCGCCGTTCCGGCCGGCGGCGCCGGCGTCAGCGCCCCGCTGTCGCCGCCCAGCGCACGACGGATCGCGACACTCAAGGCATCGCGCACCGCGGCCGGGTTCCTGAAGCGAACCTCCTTCTTGGTGGGATGCACGTTCACGTCCACCTCGGCGGGGTCCAGGGACAGGAAAAGAAAAACGATTGGATGCCGGTCCCGCGGAAGCGTGGAATGATAGCCTGCCCGAATCGCGGCGGACAAGATCGGCGCCGACGCCGGCCTGCCATTGATGAAAACAAACTGCTCCGCCCGGTCAGGTCGGGTCCGGTCCGGCAGGCCGACATGCCCGGACACCACTAGATTGCCGACGCGGTAGTGGACGGGGCACAGGCGAGGGTCGGCCCCGGAACGGCACAGGTCCCTGATGCGGTCCTCCAGGGTGGCCTTGCCCGCGAGCTGCCAGAGCGCCCGGCCGTCGGCGGCGAACGAGAACCCTATCCCGGTATGCGCCAGCGCGTACATCATGAACGTCTGCCTGAGGTGGGAAAGCTCCGTCGCATCGGAGCGCAGGAACTTGCGCCTGGCCGGCATGTTGAAAAAGAGGTTCCGGACCTCGACGGTTGTGCCGGGCGGACATCCGGCATCGCGGACATCCTGGATTTTGCCGCCAAAGACGGCAATTTCCGTTCCCGACAGCGAATCCTGCGCCCGGGTGCGAAGCGTAAAGCGGGAAACGGCCGCTATGGCCGCGAGCGCTTCGCCGCGAAAACCAAGCGTGGCGATGCGCTCAATATCGGCCGCGTCCCTGATCTTGCTGGTGGCGTGCCGCTCGATCGAAAGAAGGGCGTTGTCGCGGCTCATGCCCGTTCCGTCATCCGACACGCGAATGAGCTTGCCGCCGGCCGCCACGACCTCCACGTCGATCTGCGCGCTTTCCGCGTCGATCGCGTTCTCCAGCAGTTCCTTCAGAACCGAGGCCGGGCGATCCACAACCTCGCCGGCGGCGATCTGGTTGATGACCGCATCCCCGAGAACCCGTATTGCGCGCTCTTTCATCCGGCGTGCATGTTCTTTCCCGGCCGCATCACAGCGCGGGCGGCTTGGGCAATCCGTCCAGGCATTTGAGGGAGGCCTGCAGTGAAGCTTCCGGCAATTCAAGGTTCACGAGCTTCCCGGCGAAATATTTTTCGTAGCCCACGAGGTCCATGAGCCCGTGGCCGGACCAGTTGATGAGAATGATCTTCTCCCTGCCTTCTTCCTTGGCGCGGCGCGCCTCGTTCACGGCGGCGGCTATGGCATGCGACGTCTCGGGCGCCGGGATAAAGCCCTCCGTGTGGGCCCAGAGCACGGCGGCCGAATAGCATTCGATCTGCTTCAAGGCCGTCGCCTCGATCAGCTTTTCGCGGAGCACGTGGCTGACCAGCGGCGCCATTCCGTGATAGCGCAGCCCGCCGGCGTGAATGGGCTCCGGCACAAACGCGTGGCCCAGCGTGAACATGGGCAGAAGCGGCGTCATCATGGCCACGTCGCCCGCGTCGTATGCGAAGGGGCCGCGCGTGAGCGTGGGGCACGCCTCGGGCTCGACCGCGACGCAACGGACTTCCTTGTCGGCCTTGCCGGTGATCTTTTCATGGATGAACGGGAAGCTTATCCCCGCGAAGTTGGAGCCGCCGCCCACGCAGCCGATCACCACGTCCGGGTATTCGCCAAGCTTCTCAAACTGCTTCAGGGCTTCCTGTCCGACGATGGTCTGGTGCAGGAGCACGTGGTTCAACACGCTGCCAAGCGAATACCGCGTGTCCTTGGAGGTCACGGTATCCTCTATGGCCTCGCTGATGGCTATCCCAAGGCTGCCGGGAGAATCCGGGTGCTCCGCGAGCACCGCGCGGCCCGCGTTGGTGGTCGGACTCGGGCTCGCCACGCATTCCGCGCCCCAGGTATTCATCATCATCTTCCGGAACGGCTTCTGCTCGAAGCTGATCTTCACCATGTACACCTTGCATTCCAAGCCGAAAAGCTTGCAGGCCATCGCGAGGGCGCTGCCCCACTGACCGGCGCCGGTCTCGGTGCAAAGGCGCTTTATGCCGAACACCTTGTTGTAGTAAGCCTGCGCTATGGCCGTGTTCGGCTTGTGGCTGCCCGCGGGCGAAAGGCCCTCGTTCTTGTAGTATATCTTGACCGGGCAGCCCAGGGCCTGCTCCAGCCCGTGCGCCCGGCAGAGCGGCGAGGGCCTCCACAGCGCCAGCTTCTCGAGAACCTCGTCCGGAATCTTAATCCAGCGCTTCCTGCTCACTTCCTGCTCGATCAGGTTCATCGGGAAAACCGGCGCCAGATCCTGCGGCTTGATGGGCTTGCCGTCCGGCTTGACGGGCGGCGGCATGGGATGCGGCAGGTCGGCGGCGATATTGTACCACTTCCTGGGCATTTCCTTTTCGGTCAGAACGACTTTCACTGGTCTCATGGCTTATTCCTTCCCTTTTTGTTACGGTTTTCCTTAACGTGCTCGTCCACCAGACTGCGAAACCCGGCCGGGCCCCTCTTGAGTTCCCGCGAGCCGCGCGTGATGTTGCACAAGCTTATTCCCAGCCGCCGCGCAATGTCCCGCTGCCTGGCCCCGGCCCTGAGCAGGCACACTATGCGCCACCGCAGGGCCAGGCGCCGCCGCTCGCGGGGCGTGAGCAGGGCGCGCATGAACTCCTCCATCCTCCCGGCGTCCGGGAGCCGGGAGAGCATGAGGGCTAATTCATGGAGCGTGTCGTCTTTCATTCAAACCCCGCGGCCGCCGGACCGCCCGCGCGCCGCGGATTGTTTCTACATGCAAAAACACGCTCATACTAGGGCGGCGGCCCGCGCATGGCAAGCCGAAAATTTGCCCTTAAAAAGCATTCGTTGACGCGGCGCGCGCGGCATGGTATACATTCGGGCTTTGGCATTGGCGGGAACACGCCGGCCGGCAGGCGGCCGGGCAGCGGCGCGGGCCCCGCGGAGTTTTCAGACTTCTAAGGAGATACGACGCCATGGCTTCTTCATCCAAGAGCAGCTCGCAGGTCCCCGTGGTTTTCTGCTTCGAATTCGAGAACGGCATTTTCAACGGCCGCCACCTCATGTTCGAAGCCGCGAAAAAGGCGCTGCACGAGAAGGATATCGCGCTGACCCCGGTGCTGTTCTCGCGCTTCTGCCTGAACCCCCTGCCCTCCGCGTTTGTCCCCGGGCTGCTCAAGTACTTTGAGAAAAAGCTTTCCGCCGAGAAGGTAGCCCGGGACATCGAGGAGGAATACGCCTCGCTGGTTGCCGGCAGGAAGCCCGCCGCGAACGAGCGCGTGACGCAGTTCATCAGCCAGGCCGCAAAGGCGCACCATCGCGCGGCGGCCTTCACGTTCCTGGAGGAAGGACAGGCCGCAAAGCTCGCGGAGCGCGCGGGCATCGAGATCGCCCTGCTCCCGGTGAAGCGCACCGGAACGCTGATCCCATCGGCCGACACATGGATGCGCCTGGTAAAGTTCACGAACTCCGATCCGAAGCAGTGCATGCTTTTCGTGACATCCGGATTCTCCTGCCGCGCCGCCGTCGTCGCCGGGCTTCGCTCGGTGGCGATGCCGGACGAGTTCACCGCATTCCAGGACTTTGTTGGCGCCGACATATCGCCCGAATCCGACCAGGCGCTCTCGCTCCACGCGCTGCTTGAAATCATGAGGCCGGTGTCGGCCGGGCAGGCGGCGACTTGAAGACCCAGGCGGAGCATGCGCGCAGCGGCCGCACGACCCCGGCCATGGAAGCCGTGGCTGCCGTTGAGCGCGTGCCCGCGACGGTCGTCATGGCCGAGCTTGCGTCGGGCCGTGCGGTCCTGCCCTTCAACCCCGCGCACCGCGGCCTTGAGCCGGCGATTGCCGGGATTGCCTTTCGCACCAAGGTCAACGCCAACATAGGCAGGTCCGGCGGCGCTTCCGGCGACGGCTGCGAGCTTGGCAAGCTTCGGGCGGCGCTGCGCGCGAAAGCGGATTTCATAATGGATTTGAGCGTCGGCCCGCGCCTCGCGGGCCTGCGCCGGCGCATGCTGGCGGCCTGTCCGAAGCCGTTCGGGACCGTGCCGATATACGAGGCAATCGAGCGCGTGCGCGGGCGGGCCGAAGCCCTCACCGCAGAAGGGCTGCTTTCCGTGATCGAGAGCCAGGCGCGCCAGGGCGTGGATTTCATGACCCTGCACGCGGGCCTGCGCCTGCGCGACCTCCCGCTGGCGGCCCGGCGCAAGGCGGGAATCGTCAGCCGCGGCGGCGCCCTTATCGCCCGGTGGATGGCCAGCCACCGCGCGGAGAATCCCCTCTACTCGCGCTGGAACGACGTCATGGACATCTGCCGCTCGCACGACGTTACAGTGTCGCTGGGCGACGGGCTGCGGCCCGGCTGCCTGGCGGACGCGGGCGACAGGGCCCAGTTTTCGGAGCTCGATACGCTTGGCGAACTGGTCCGGCGCTGCCGCGGGCGCGGAGTGCAGGTGATGGTGGAAGGCCCGGGCCACGTGCCGCTGAACCGCATTCCGGCGCAGGTGCGGCGCGAGGCCAGGGTCTGCGGCGGCGCGCCGTTCTACGTGCTCGGCCCGGTGGTCACCGACGTGGCCGCCGGGTATGACCACATCAGCGCCGCCATAGGCGCCGCCTCGGCCGCCTGCCACGGGGCCGCGCTCCTCTGCTACGTGACCCCGGCCGAGCACCTGGGCCTGCCGACGAGCCGCGAAATTCACGAGGGCGTCATGGCCTTCCGCCTGGCGGCCCACGCCGGCGACGTGGCGCGCGGCCTGCCCGGCGCAAGGGATTGGGACGACGCCATGACCGAAGCCAGGATCCGGTTCGACTGGAAGCGCCAGTTCAGAATCGCCCTGGACGGCGACCGCGCCAGGCGCAGGTACATCCAGGGGCGCCGCGCCAGGGCGCCGGGTTCTGATTTCTGCTCCATGTGCGGCAGGGATTACTGCGCGATCCGCAACTCCAAAAAGCTGTGCGGGGCCCTGGATTCCAGGGCCGGCCGCGGCTGAACCCAGTCACGCGGCGCCGCTGCAATGACCGCAATCGAACAACTCCTGGATATAATGGAGCGCCTTCGCTCCGAGGGCGGCTGCCCGTGGGACCGCGAACAGGACCTGGCCTCCCTCAAACAATACCTCGTGGAAGAGTGCTACGAGGTCATCGACGCCATAGATTCCGGGGACCCGGCCCGGCACGAGGACGAGCTTGGCGACCTTCTCCTGCAGGTTGTCTTCCAGGCCCAGATCCGGAAAGAGGAGGGCGCGTTTGACTTCGAAGCCGTTGCCCGAAGAATCTGCGGCAAGCTGATCAGGCGGCATCCGCACGTTTTCGGGGACGCCAGCGCCGCGGATTCCTCCGAGGTCCTCCGGAACTGGGACCGGATCAAGGTGTTGGAAAGGGACGCGGCGCGGCCGGCCGGGAAAGCGCAGGCGCGCCCATCGCTTATTCCCGACGTGCCCCGGCATCTGCCGGCCCTGCACAAGGCCCACCAGGTGCAGAAGCGCGCCGCACGCGTCGGCTTCGACTGGAGCGAGGCGCGCGGCATTCTCGCTAAGATCGAAGAAGAGCTCGCCGAGGTCCGCGCGGCTCTCGCCGCCGGGAAAGCCGACGCCCTGAAGGAGGAGATCGGCGACCTTCTTTTTGCCGTGGCAAACCTCAGCCGCTTCCAGGGCCTGAACCCCGAGGAGGCGCTCGGCGCCGCGGTGGACAAGTTCATCCGCCGCTTCAGGGCCATGGAGGCGATCGCCCGCGGCGACCAGGCCGACATATCGAAGTGCACGCTGGCGCAGATGGACGCCTACTGGAACCGGGCCAAGGAGGGCGAGAAGACGTGAGCCGGACCATGCTCGGATTCGGGTTCGGCCCGATACAGGCCGGACTGTTTTTTTACGAGGCGTGGCGCACGGGCCGCTTCGGCCGCTTCGTCGTGGCCGATGTTGTCCCTGAGCTTGTCGACTCCCTGAACCGCGCCGGAGGCGCCTACCGGATCAACATAGCGACAGCCGGCGGCATCGAGCATTGCGAGGTCCGCGGCGTTCAGGCTTTCAATTCCCGGACGCCCGCCGGGCGGGAGGCGCTGGCGGAAGCCGCGGCCGGGGCCGACGAGATCGTCACGGCCCTGCCCAGCGTAAGCTTTTACGGCGCGGGCGAACCGGGGTCGGTCGTCGACATCCTGTCCGAGGGGCTCCGGCGCCGCCTTCGCGCGCCCGGCCGGAAGCGCGCCGTCATTTACACGGCGGAAAACAACAACCGCGCCGCGGAGATACTCGAGGCCGCCCTGAGGAAGAACATGGGCGCGGATGCGGACCCCGCCCTCGAGTTGTGCCAGTGCCTGAACACGGTGATCGGCAAGATGAGCGGGGTTGTCACCGACGCGGCCCAGGCGGCCGGGCAGAGGCTCGAAAGCATGACCCCGGGCTGCGGCCGCTGCTTCCTCGTCGAGGAATTCAACCGCATCCTCATAACGTCCATCCGCTGGCCGGATTTCGAGCGGGGCATAACGGTTTTCGAGGAAAAGCCCGACCTGCTTCCGTTCGAGGAAGCCAAGCTGTTCGGCCACAACGCGACACACGCGCTAATGGGCTTTCTGGCCCGGCGCAAGGGCCTCCGGTTCATGGACCAAATCCGGAACGATTCCGGCCTCTTCGATTTCGCGCGCCGGGCGTTCATCGAGGAATCCGGCGCCGCGCTATGCCGCAGGCACGCCGGCATCGACCCGCTCTTCACCGCGGCCGGATACCGGGCCTACGCCGAGGATTTGCTTTCCCGCATGATGAACCCCCACCTTCGCGACAGCGTCGAGCGCGTGGTCCGCGACCCGCGCCGCAAGCTCGGCTGGGAGGACAGGCTCCTGGGCACCATCAGGGTCGCGCTCGGCCATGGCGTCCGGCCGGACCGCTATGCGGCCGGCGCGGCGGCCGCCCTTGAGATGCTCGCCGGGGCCGAGCGCAGGCCGACGGACTCGCTTTTGTCCGAAATCTTCGAAGAGGCGCGCGCCCCGGAGCGGGAGCGCGCCGAAGTTGCCGCCATCATCAGGGAGAACGCCCTGAAGCTGGCGGAGTTTTCCTGACACGGGAGGCTGCATGGAATACACAGTTCGCAGAGCGCCGGAGCGGCCCTCGCTCAAAGGCTTGTGGGACGAGCCCGCGTGGAGCGCGGCGGAGGTCGGCCGGCTGACCCACTTCAACTCGAGGGGGAGCGGCCACCGGCCCGAAGTCCAGTTCAAGGTCGCATGGCGCGACGACGGCCTGTTCGTCTTCTTCCGCGTTGACGACCGCTACGTGCGCTGCACGCGAAGCGATTTCCAGGCAAGCGTCTGCAAGGACAGCTGCTGCGAATTCTTCGTCCAGCCCCATCCGGACAAGGGCTACTTCAATTTCGAGATCAACTGCGGCGGCACGCTGCTCCTGTATTACATCCGGGACCGCCCCGGAATCGAAGGCGCTCCCGCCGTGCGCGAGCCGGTATCGGCCGCCGCGGCCGGGACCATGGAGATATATCACTCCATGCCCAGGATCGTCTACCCGGAAATCGAGGAGCCGATCGAGTGGCGCATCGAATATTTCATTCCGTTCTCCCTTTTCGAGAAATATGTCGGCGCCCTGGGCCCAGCCGAGGGGCGCGCCTGGCGCGCCAACTTCTACAAGTGCGCCGACGAATCCTCGCACCCGCACTGGGCGTCATGGGCGCCGATAGACGACATCCTGAACTTCCACCTGCCGGGTTATTTTCAAACCATTCGTTTCGCAAAATGACGGGGGGCTGCGCCATGAACATCAGGACTGCGACATTCAGGAAGCGCCAGGGCTGGGAAATGGACAACGGCGCGATTTCGCTTTTTCTCATGGCCGGCGGAGGCCACATAGCCAGGCTCGAGCTCAAGTCGCGGCCGGGGATCAACCCGCTTTGGGAGCCCTCGTGGAAGGGCCTGGAGCCCTGGCAGTACAAGCCGGCCATGGCCTCCGCCTACGGCGAAAAGCTGCTCGCCGCCATATCCGGCCACAACCTCTGCCTGGGGCATTTCGGCCCGGCATCAAGCGAGGAAACGAGGTTGGGCCTGGGCTGCCACGGCGAGGCGCCCGTGGCGCGCTGGCGCGAGCGGCGCAAGCACGTCTCGGACGCCGAAATCCGCCTGACCTGCGGGTGCGGCCTTGACATTGCCGGAATGCGCGTCGAGCGCACGCTCTCAATGAAGCGCAACGCGTGCATTGTGGACGTAACCGAGAAGGTTACGAACATGAACCGGAAGGACACGCCCTTCACAATGTGCCAACACGTGACCTTCGGCCCGCCCTTCCTGGAGCCCGGGGTTACGCTCTTCGACATGCCGGCCACGCGCGGGGCCACCGAGCCGGGCAGCCTCAAAAGGTTCATGCGCCTCAAGCGCGGGGCCGATTTCAAATGGCCGGTCGCGCCGGGCGTCAGGGGCAGCGTCAACCTCAGGACTCTCGGCAGGGGCAGGATCAGCGATTTTTCGGCCCAGCTCATGCGGCCCGGGCTCGAACATGCGTGGTTCAGCGCGGTGCACCCGGGCATGGGCCTTCTGGTGGCATACGTCTGGCGCCGCGCCGACTACCCCTGGGTCGCAAACTGGGAGGAAAACCGAGGCCGCGATTTTCCGCCCTGGGCCGGAAAGTCTCTCACGCGGGGCATGGAATTCGCCAACAGCCCCTTTCCAGTGCCGCTTCGCGAGGCTCTCAGCATGGGCCGCTTCCACGGCGAGCCTACGTTCCGCTTGCTGCCGGCACGGGGCTCGCTCGAATTCAGGTATTCGATCGTCATGGCCGCCGTGGACAGGGAATGCAGGGGCGTCCGCTCGATAAAGCCCGACCGCGGCGGGTTCGCGATCCTTTTCGAGGGCTGAGCAGCTTCCGCGGGGCCGGCGCTTCAGGCGCGAGGCCCGGAAAAGTCCGAGTCTCGCGCGCGCTCCAGGATGCCGAGGAGCTCGTCCAACCGGGCGTCCGGGTCCGCGCTTTTGATGCGCGGCAGCCGCCGTCCGGCCATGAGCAGGCCTGAGTTCCCACTGACGATGACTTTCCCGTTCTCCGTCTTGACTGAGGCCGCGCGCCGCAGGGCGGCGGCGATGCGGATTCGCGCGATCTTGAGCAGGCGCCCGAGCGGCGGCGGAACGGGCCCAAAGCGGTCGGCAATCTCGCCGCGCAGCGCATCCAGCTCTTCTCCGGACGCCGCCGAGGCGATGCGCCGGTAGAGCCTGACCCGCTCCGATTCGTCGTCCGCGTATTCGATGGGAATGGCGGCCTGGCGCCCGGGATCGGCGCCCGCCGGCGACAGGTCAATGAAGTCGAGGTCCACGTCCACGTTTATGATGGGCGGAAGCGCCTGCGCATCGCCCCCGGCCTCCATGAGCGCCACGGTGCGGCGAAGGAGCTGGCAGTAAAGGTCGAAGCCGACGGCCGCTATGTGGCCGCTCTGTTCGGGGCCGAGCAGGTTGCCGGCGCCGCGCATCTCGAGGTCGCGCATGGCCAGCTTGAACCCGGCCCCGAGCTCCGAGTGCTCGAGCAGGGCCCTGAGCCGGCGGCGGGCGGTGTCGAGCATGGCGCCGTGCCGCGGCAGGAGAAAGCACGCGTAGGCCTTTCGGGACGAGCGCCCGACGCGGCCGCGAAGCTGGTAGAGGTCGGCCAGGCCGAACCTGTCGGGACGGTCGACCAGCAGCGTGTTCACGTTGGGGATGTCGACTCCGCTCTCGATGATGGTCGTGCACAGCAGAACGTCGCACCCGCCGTCTGCGAAGAGGCGGACAACGCGGGAAAGCTCCCGGGGCGGCATGCGGCCGTGTCCTATTTCGACGCGGGCCTCGGGCACAATCCGGGCGAGGCGCTCGCGGACCTTGTGAATCGAGAAGATGCGGTTGTGCAGAAAGTAGACCTGGCCGCCGCGGTTGATTTCCCTGAGAATGGCGAGGCGCACGTTCTCGTCGGTGTTTTCGGCCACAACCGTCTGAATGGGCAGGCGGTCCCTGGGCGGGGTCTGGATCATGCTGATGTCGCGGACGCCCGAAAGGCTCATGTAGAGCGTGCGCGGAATGGGCGTGGCCGTCAGGGTGAGAACGTCCACCAGGCTGTTGAAACGCTTGAGCCATTCCTTGTGGCTTACGCCGAAGCGCTGCTCCTCGTCAATGATAAGGAGGCCCAGGTTCTTGAAGCGGACATCCGCCTGCAGCAGGCGGTGCGTGCCGATGACTATGTCCACGGCGCCCGCGCCGAGCGCGCGGACTGCCTCCTTCTGCTCGTGTGGCGGGCGAAACCTGCAAAGCAGCTCCATGCGCACGGGATATGCGGCCATCCGCTCCGAGAACAGGTCGAAGTGCTGCTGCGCGAGAACCGTAGTCGGAACCAGAACGGCGACTTGCCTGCCGTCGAGAATGGCCTTGAACGCGGCGCGCATGGCCACCTCGGTCTTGCCGTACCCGACGTCGCCGCAGACGAGGCGGTCCATGGGGCGCGGGCTTTCCATGTCGCGCTTGACGTCGGCCAGCGCCCTTGCCTGGTCCGGGGTTTCCTCGTAGGGGAAGTCGTTTTCGAATTCGTGCTGCCAGGCCGTGTCTGGCGCAAAAGCATGCCCGTCCATGGTGTCGCGCATGGCCTGTGTTTCAAGGAGCGTGGCGGCGAGGTCATGGACGGCCTTTTCGGCCGCGGCCTTCTCGCTTTTCCACTTTGCGCCGCCGAGCCTGTGGAGGGCCGCGGCGCGGCCGCCGACGCCGACGTAGCGGCTCAGCAGGTGGGCCTGGGAGACCGGCACATAAAGCCTGGCCTTGTCGGCGTATTCGATGGCCATGACTTCCCGGGGCTTGCCGCGGAAGACGATTTCCTGGACTCCCAGGTACCGGCCGATCCCATGATCAAGGTGGACCACGAGGTCGCCGGGTTCGAGGCTCATCCAGTCGGTGATGGTTTCCCCGGAAAGCCCGCGCGCCGGGCGCCTGCGCTCGCGGGAGTCGTAGCGCCCCCTGAAGCGCTTGCCGCGGCCGGTCAGGTTGGATTCCGACACCACTACGAGGCGCCGCTCAGGCCAGGAAAAGCCGTCGGAAAGAACTCCGGCCCGGAGCTCGAAGGGCGCGCCCGGATTGGTTTCGCGAAAGCGCTCGAGGGCGCCCGGAGAATTGAGGAAAACCCGCACGCGGAACCCCTGCTTGGCAAGCTCGCAAAGGCGCCCTACAAGGCGCCGGCGCTCCGATTCCAGGATGTCGGGCTCGAGCGCGTCGCGGCGGAGCCGCGGCGCCTCCCCGATTGCGGAAATGCCAAGGTCGAAAGGCGCGTCGGGCCCTGGCAAGGCGCGCCCTGCCGCCCCCGAATCGGCGCCCGGCGCGCCGGGCGCCGGGTCGCCGGGGCACAGCCATCCCAGCCGGAACTGGCTGACATCCGGGTCATCGGCCAGCTCCCTTTGCAGGGCTTCGAATGAAATGTGAAACGGCTCGGCCCGGGCCTCGACAACGGCTTCCCAGTAGACTGCCGCGTGATCCTCGAAACGGACGGAACCAGAGGGCCCGGCGTCTCGCGCGCGCGAGCATGGCCACAGGCAGACGAGGCCGCCGGGCAGGTGGCGGACCAGGCTGCGCCCGGCGCCGGAACCGGCGAGCTGCCGCCACTCGTCGAAAGCGCAGAGGCGGATCGAATCCGCGCGGCAGGTTGAAAGCTGGGACCGCGGATCAAAAGCGCGGACGGATTCGACCGTGTTGCCGAGGAACTCGACGCGAAAAGGCGCGTCGTCCTGGGCGGGCCAGACGTCGAGAATCCCGCCGCGCCGGGCGGCCTGGTTCCGGGACGAGACTTCGGGAACAAAATCATAGCCCGCTTCGGCAAGGCGCAGGGCCAGGGCTTCCGGGTCAAGATCGACGCCAGGCGCCACCCGGACGGCGGCCGCCTCGACAGCTCCGGGCTCGGGCGCGAGCTGCATGAGGGCCTGGACGCAGGAGGCGACAACCCGCGGCTCCGCGGCGGAGCGCAGCCGCTGGAGCGTGTTGAGGCGGTCGCCCGTGATTTCAGGCTGGGGCGTGAAGCCGCTGTTTGGCAGCGCGTCCCAAGCCGGATAGCAGAGCGGCGGCGGCGCCGATTCCGGGGCAAGCGCGATCAGGTCGCGGCTGATATCGTCGAGCGCGGACGCGTTGTCGCAGACAACCAGGACGTTCCGGGCCAGCCCGCCCCTCAGCAGCCATGCGAGCTCCGCAACGGCCGAAAGCGGGATCCAGCCCAGCTCTTCGGGCGGCCCCGGATGCAGGAGATGCCGTATCCGGTCAAGCCAGCCGTCGGACATGATGACTGCCCGGGAAGAGCGCGCAGTCCCTTGCGCGCCGCCGTGCTGATTTCGAGGCGGCCAAGGGACTGGCCGCCCTGTCGCCGGCCGGGCATGGCCGCCTGGCGCGAATCACTCGCCGATCCTGCCCGGAACGGCTTCGTACCAGCCCCACTGGATTTCGTAGATGTAGCCCGGCCAGGCCCAGATATACCACATGCCGTCGGAGGGCTGATACACCGCAAGGTCCGTCCGGCCGTCGCCGGTGTAATCGGCCGGCACGGCTATGGCGTCGCTCCAGCCCCAGCCGTAATTCCACGCGATGACCCCGCCAAAGATCGAGATGATGTACCACCGCGCCGTGGCCGCGTCGCGCACGGCAAAGTCGCAGAGGCCGTCGCCGTTGTAGTCGGCCGGCAGCAGGGCGGCGTCATGCCAGCCCCAGTTAAAGTCCCACGCCAGGACCTGGCCTGTCAGGGATATGACATACCACATGGCCTTGTCATGATCGAACACGCCAAGATCGGTCCTGCTGTCGCCGTCGTAATCCCCCGGGCACGGCGTCATGGAGGAGGACCCCCATGGCACCGCGTGTATCGCGCCGGAACGCGTCAGGATGTACCAGGTGTTCATTGACGGGAAGTAAACCGCCTGGTCCGCCCGGCCGTCGCCGTCGTAATCGGCCGGCAGGGGAATGGCGTCGCCGCCGCCCCACGGCTCGCCCGAAAGCAGCATGGCGCCGCTGGCGAGCGACTTGGCAAACCACGCGCCGGACTCCGGCTGGTAAACGCCTATGTCCGTCCTCCCGTCGCCGTCGTAATCCGCGGGAGTGAGCACGGCTGAAGCCGGGTTTGTGGAAACGCCGACCATGTTCCAAGCCAGTATCTGCCCGCTGGGCGTGAGTATGTGCCAGCGGTCGGAGGAGCGGTGATATACGGCGAGGTCCGCGCGGCCGTCGCCGTCAAAATCATATTGGACGCCCCGCGCATGGCCTTCCTCGGGACCTGCCGCGTAGCTGGCGCCGAACTTGTTTTCGCCGATCACCCAGTAGTAATAGACTTGTCCCGGGTCCACCGCCAAATCTTCAAACCACGTTGCGCCGGACACGGCGCCGATCTGCTGTGCGGCTGTCTGGATGGGAGTCGTGCCGCGCAACACCCGGTAAGTGGTTCCCTCCGTAAAGGCCCCGCTCCACATAACGCGGATCTTGTTCGCGTAGGCGCCGTCCGAAGCGGCAAGATTGCGAGGAACCTCAATGAAAGACAACTCGTCAACCCAGGCGGCGTCCAACCCCGCGGAGCGGCTTTGGTCCTTCACGTATGCCCACTGAAGCGTGTGCACTCCGGAGGCGACCGAATACTTGACCTGCTCCCATTGCGTCTCCGGCATCTCGCCCGTCAGGCTGGCCACCTCGGCGCCATCGACATAGAAGCGCACAAAATCGTAGTTGGTCTCGCAGTCCACACGCCACCAGAAGCTCAGGGTCCCCTTGATGTCGACAACCGTCCTCATCCACGAGACCTGGCTGTCGCCAATGTTGCCGCTCTGCGCCGAGTGAAGCCCGTCGTGCGATATCAAGGTCTGGCCGAACCAGATGGCGTCGCCGCCGCTTGCCCATGACAGCTGGGTGTTGTTGAGCGCGTCGGCGAAAGACACCCTCGAGCCAGTGGTGCCCACGCTGAAATCGCTCAAGGCCAGAGCGTTGGTGGCCTTGATCCAGTAGTACATTGCCCCCACGCCCGCGGAAAAGTCTTCAAACATCGTATTGTCCGTCACTCCGACCTGCGTCGCCGAGGCGGAATTGGAAACCGTGCTCCGATACACGCGGTAGCCCGTTGCCCCTTCTGAAGCGGACCAGCCAATGTGGATGAGGTTGGTAAACGTCCCTAAGGAAGCGGCGACGTTGGCCGGGGGCGCAAGATTCCGCCAGCCCGTGTCAGGGTTGCTTTCGGGCCCGAAGCCGCCGCCCGTGCTGACCGCCCTGACCCAGTAATACGAAAGGGTTCCGGGCGCGGCCGACAAGTCGTCGTAATTGGTTGTGCCAACGGTTGCTATCACTTCACCGAACACGGCATCGGCGTAAAGGCTTCGTATGACCTGGAAGTCGAAAGTCCCGGGAATGCCAGTCCAATTAAGCCGGACCCGATCCGCATGGGTTCCGTCGCTGGCCTGCAAGCCGCCGGGGGCCGGGAATTCGTAGTTTTTTGTCAGGCTCTTTAATGCGGCCTGGCATGGATTGCCCGCGATATCGTAGGCCGCGCCCGCATCCAGGTGCACCCGGACAGGGCCCTTATCAACGGGAGAGATGCTGCAGGTGAAATTAGAGCTGACCTGTATCCCGTACTGAATGACAATGTTGTTCGTGACAACTTCTGACACTATGCCGTTGGTCACGCGCAGGCTTGACGCGGTGAAGTTGGTCACGTACTCGTCAAATGTCACGGTCATCATGATGGGCGAATTGGTTGTCTTCAGGGACGCGTCCCACCACGCCATCACAGGGGTAGGCTCAACTGTGTCGTATATCCGGACGAAAGGCGCCGAATTGCTGTTCCAGTTGCCGGCGCGGTCCCTGGCCGCCGCGGCGGCGACGGTGACCGTCACGCCGCCCTGCACGAAGGGGGTGACGTCGAGGGAATAGTTTGAGCCCAAGCCCGCGAAGTTGGTTCCTTTCCCGTTCTCGACGATCAGCCCATCGATCCCGAAATCCGTGACATCCTCGTTAAAGGTCACGTCAAACGGTATCGGCGCAACGCGCGTGGGCCGACCGTTTCCGGATGATACTGTCGGAATGGGCAAGGCGGTGTCTATGACGATGAACCTGTTTTCGAGCCAGGAGGGCTGGGGCAGCGTCAGGTCCGCGGCGTTCCCGGCCCTGTCGAGGATGGTGGCGCTGTTCAGATGGAGCGAGTTGGTCGCGGCATAGTCGAGCCGGGGCGAATTTTCGCCTTGGCTGACCGTGTATCCGAATTGCAGGACGAAGTCGTTAGGCTGATTCGTTAACTTGGCCCGCGCAAGCGGCGTGGTGTTGAGGTCGAGCCGGGGGGGGCCGACATTGGTGATGGCCTCGTCGAACTCGATCTCGACATTGATGACCGAGCCCGTGCTGTAATAGTCGTCCGGCGTAACGCTGGTCACTTTTTTGACCTTTGGCGGAATGGTGTCCAGGTTGATTTCCTTGTTCCACGAAAGAGAATTGGTCGACCCGACGTCCGGGAGAGCCAGGACGGCATTGCTGCCCGACAAGTCCTTGACCACGGCGCCGTTGAGCTGGAACGAGTTGGTTGACGCGTAATCGAGGTTCGTCCGGAAATCGCCCGGCTGCACCTCGTACTCGAAAAGCATGATGTAATCGTTCGTCAAGGCCACGAACTGGGCCGCTCCCACTTGCCCGGTGGGGCCCACCCCCAGTTCAACGGTGGGCGTTCCGCCGCTGGTGTCCATTGTTATGTTTTCGGTAAACTGGAGCTGAACTTGTATGACGGCGCCCGTGGTGTAAAAGTCGTCCGGCGTATCGCTGGTCACGTTCGTCACGAACGGCGGCCAGGTGTCAACCGAAGTGAAGCGCCAGTTCGTGGGGCTAGTCCAGTTCACGTAGTTCGTAACGCCGAACACGTATTGCCGGGCCTCGCGCAGGGTGTTCGTTATCTCGACAAAATAGACGATCGGTGCGATATCGGAGAAGAGGTTGGTATGGTGAATCTCCACGTGGTTGTTCGAGATCACCAGGTTGGTGGAGGAAATATCGATCGCCTCGAAGAGATTGCTGTTGGACTGGTAGCGGATGTTGATCGTGCCGCCCACCCCGCCGGTAACGATGTTCTCGTTGAAATCAAGCATCAGAACCTGGTTGGAAACAACGTTTCGCGAATCGCGCCGCGGCACATAATTTGTCGCGTACGGCGGCACAGTGTCTATGATCAGGGCCTTGTTGTAGCTGAGCGAACGGAATGTGCCTGGCGTTGGAGGGTTGGCGGTCACCGGATATGCGAAAATGGTCTGGTCAATGATCTGGTCTTCGAGCGACTTCCCGGAGGAATAGCTCATGTTGGTTACGGTGAACTGGCCCGGGCCCACGGTATAAGTGAACGTCAGGTGCGTGCCGCTCTCGCCGGCCGGGCAATACGCATAGACATTGCTGGATGCCCCGACCTCCAGCTTGAGCGTGGCCTCCGCCACGTTGGTCACAGGCTTGGAAAAGGACACCTGTATCGGGATCACCGCCCCGACGCCATAGCCGCCGTCCAGGCTTGTTGAGGTCACGTTTGTAACCACCGGCTCTGTTTCGATCTTGATATTCTTGTTTTTACTGAGCGATCCGGGATCGCCCGGTATGGGCAGGGTATTGTCCGCGGGATAAAACATGCCGATTTCGGTAATGCTGCCCTGAAGCGAATTGGTTGCGAGGTAATCCAGTTTCCCGGACTGGTCGCCGGGATAAACGTCGTATTGGAACCGCATGCTCTGGGTGTGGATGCCCACCGCCGTCTGGCAGGTCGCGACCCGGTTGGTGTAGCCCTCGGTCGCCAGGGTCAGCGTCGGCCTCCCGGCCGCAACGGTCACCGGCTCGCTGAACTGCACGAATATCGTGATGTTCGTGAAGGCGCCGTAGACGCTGTCGGCGTCGGGCGAGGTGACGTTCGTCACCACCGGGGCCGAGACCTTGACGCTCGCGGAGGAGAGCGAATTCGCGCTGTCGTGCGTTGGCGGAAGCTTGACGTTGTTGACCTCCCCGTCCGTGATGGAAAAGCCGTCTATGTTCGTTACAACCGCGCCGTTCAATTTCAGCGCGTCCACCGACAGGTAGTTTAGCGGATTGCCATAGTCACCCGCCTGCACCACGTAGTCGAAAAACTGCGTGGAAGTGCCGTCCCCGGCATCTGTCCATGAAACATCCCGGTTCTGGACGCCGGCCGTGGCAAGTGTCAACGAAGGAGTTCCCCCCGAATCGTCCACCCACACGGCATCAGGAAACACCAGCCCGATGCGGATGTTGTCGCCCACAGTGTAGGTTTTGCTGGATCCGTTCGTGGACATGGCGCGAATGGGCGCCAGCCCGTTGATGTGCAATCGTTGATGGCCAAGGTCGTTGCCGCCGCCCACGACGGGAAGCGTCTTGTCTATCATGTTGTTGTTGTCGTCGCCGATGTATGTTGAGCCGGGCAATATCAGGGAATAGATTGAAATATAGTTCAGGTTGGTGGACAAATGCCCGGGCTCGACCGTGTATTTGAAATCAAGCACCGCATCGCCGTCGGTTCCCGGCTGATACCAGGCTCTTCCCGTTACCAGCTGGCCGGAATTGGTCAGCCTCAGCTCAATGTACGGAACCCCGTTGGACACCCAGACATTTCCGCTGAATGTGACCTGTATCGTCACCTCTTGGCCCACGAGTATGGTCCTCCCCACAGCGCCGCCCTCGCTCACCTGCACAACAGTCTCCGACGCCGCGGTCGCGCGGATGGCGCCGAACGCCAGAAACGCGAACCCGAACAGCGCCAGCGCAGAGGCGCGAGAAGGAATGATGGTCACCTTCATGCCAAACCCCCTCAAATAAACCTATTCAAGATTATTCTTTAGCACAAATAGCTTGTCCGGAAAGCATCCGGAAGAAAGAAAACAAGCCATTTCAAAGGCGCCGGTCGCACCACGCCTTTCAGCTTCTAATTGCGATGTAATTAAACTCAAATTCGTCCCCAAACTCAAGGAAAAACTGAAATAAAAAAGAGCTTGAATCTCTGACCGGACTGAACTAGTCTCTGGGCCCATCACAGGGAAACACACTAATGAGCATGACCATTACTGAAAAAATTCTTGCCCGGGCTTCCGGAAAGGCAGTCGTCAAGCCGGGCGACAACATCTGGGTCAAGGTGGACATCCTGCTGACTCACGACATATGCGGCCCGGGGACCATCGGCATTTTCCAGGGCGAATTCGGAAAGCGAGCGAAGGTCTGGGACCGGGAAAAGGTCGTAATCATCCCCGACCACTACATTTTCACGGCCGATGAAAAAGCGCACCGGAACGTGGACATCCTGCGCCAGTTTGCCCGGGAACAGGGTCTTCCGTATTTCTATGACCCCGGCACGCCCGAATACAGGGGCGTATGCCACGTGGCGCTGCCGCAGGCCGGCCATGTCCGGCCCGGCGAGGTGATTTTCGGAACCGATTCCCACACGTGCACGCATGGCGCTTTTGGGGCGTTTTCAAGCGGAATAGGCAATACGGATGCCGGCTTCATCCTTGGAACCGGCAAGCTGCTGGTCAAGGTTCCCAGGACGATCAGGTTTTGCCTGGACAATCGAAAGCCCGGATACATCATGGCTAAAGACATGATTCTGCGCATGATCGGCGACATCGGGGTGGATGGCGCAACTTTTTGCGCAATGGAGTTTTGCGGCGAAGCCATTAATCAGCTTAACCTTGACGAGCGGATGACGATATGCAACATGGCTGTGGAAGCCGGGGCAAAAAACGGCATCATCGCCCCGGACCAGGCGGTTTTTGACTTTGTCAAAGCCAGGACACAAAAGCCTTTCGAGCCGCTCTACAGCGATCCGTCAGCCCCGGTCCAGGGCGAACGCCGGTACGACGTGTCGGGCTTTGAGCCCTGCGTGGCAAAGCCGCATTCGCCGGATTCCTACGCGGCGGCCCGCGAGTGCGGGAATGTCCGCGTCGACAGGGCGTATATCGGCTCCTGCACCGGGGGCAAGCTCACGGACTTCATCGCCGCGGCCGGGATACTGAAGGGGCGCAAGGTGAAAGCGGATACTTTCCTGGTGCCGGCCACGCGGGAAGTGGCGGACGGGCTCGCTACCGCAACAGTGGACGGCAAGCCGCTGCTGGCAATTTTCGAGGAATCGGGCTGCGCGAAGGTTGCGCCACCCTCCTGCGCGGCCTGCCTGGGCGGGCCCGTGGATACGTTTGGAAGGACCAGCGGCAGGGAAACGGTCATCAGCACGACAAACAGGAATTTCATAGGCCGGATGGGGTCGAAAGACGCTCCGATTTACCTGGCCTCGCCCCTGACGGCGGCCGCATCCGCCGTGACCGGGCATATCACCGATCCCCGGGAGTTCATGCAATGACCAGCAAGAAGACGCTCGCGCAGGCGATACGAGGCACGGTGTATGTCGTTGGCGACAACATCGACACCGACCAGATTATTCCCGCCCAGTACCTGAACCTGGTTCCGACGATTCCCGGCGAATATGAAAAGCTCGGCGCCCATGCGCTCAGCGGGCTTCCGGCCGGCTGCGCCCCGTTCGTCCGCGCCGGCAGCGCGCGCTCCGCCCACTCCATCCTGGTGGGCGGCCGGAATTTCGGGTGCGGCTCCTCGCGCGAGCATGCGCCTGTCGCGCTTGGCGCGGCGGGCGTGCAGGCGGTGGTTGCCCAGTCCTATGCCAGGATATTCTTCCGCAATTGCGTGGCCACTGGCGAGCTGTATCCCTGCGAGACTGACGAGCGGCTCTGCGACGTTTTCAAGACGGGCGATGAGGCGGAAATCGACCTTTCGGCCAACGCCATTATCCGCCTTTCCGACGGCCGGCGCTTCGCGCTCAAACCCATGGGAGACGCCGCCCCGGTCATACAGGCCGGCGGCCTTTTCAAGTTTGCGCGAAAGGCCGGCATGATCAAGTCGTGAGAAGCCGGGTCACAGCGTTCGCCAATCAGAAAGGCGGGGTTGGAAAAACGACCACCGCGGTCAACCTGGCGGCGGCGCTTGCCGAAAGGGGAAAACGCGTCCTGCTGATCGACCTGGACCCCCAGGCAAACGCCAGCAGCGGGCTGGGCATGGAAAGAACCCCGGGGGCAAGCCTGTACGGCGCGCTCCTTGAGGACGGCACCCCGGCGCAGGACAAGGTCCGGCACACCGCGATCCGCAACCTCGACATCATTCCCTCCGAGATAGATTTGGCCGGGGCCGAAGTCGACCTGGCGCGGAAGGAGCTTTATCTCCACTCGCTCAAGTTCCTCCTGGAACCGTTCCTGGAGAAGTCCAGGTACGACCACGTGTTCCTCGACTGCCCGCCGTCGCTCGGCATCCTCACAATGAACGCGCTGACCGCGGCGCACGCGCTGATCGTCCCGAGCCAGTGCGAGTACCTGGCCCTCGAGGGCCTGAGCGTGATCACGCGCCTTGTTCGCCAGCTCCGCGCCGGCAACGCGAACCCGGGCCTCGAGCTGGAAGGCATTGTCATGACCATGTTCGACGGCCGCACCAAGCTCGCCATGCAGGTCGTGGAGGAGGTCCGCAAGCATTTCGGCTGCCGCGTGTTCGACACGCTGATACCCCGCAACATCCGGGTCAGCGAGGCGCCGAGCTTCGGAAAGCCGGTCGTGACATACGACAGGAGCTCCGCGGGCGCGGAAGCCTATCGCGCGCTGGCCCGCGAATACCTGCGCCGGCGCAAGGCCGCCTCCGCGCCGGCGCAGGCCGGGGCGCCCGCGGCGCCGAAGGTTGCCGTTCCCGCGGCAATGTCCGGGGCGGAGCGGCTGCGGCGCTGCTATTTTCACGAGGAGCTGGACCGGCCGGGCGTTTGCAGCCGCACGGAGTTCCCTGAATACGATCCGACCTATGACGAGCTCAAAGAGCTTCTCCATAAGCACGCCGATCTAAGGCTCGCCTGGCGCGGGCCCCTGCTCGATGGCGAGCCCGGCACAAGCTCGCGGACGGAGCCGCACTCTGACGACTTCGACCGCGAAATCACCGTCATTCGCACGCCGCGGGGCGACTTGCGCGCGTCGCGCCTTGTCAGCCGGAATGGCGGACCGGACTTGCAGGAAACCCATTTCCTGGGCAGCCGCGAGGACGCGGAGGCGTTTCTATCGCTGCCCTTCCCTGTCATCCAGGGCGACGTTTCCTCATTTGCCGGCCTGGTCCGTGAAGCAGGAGACCGCGGAATCGTGGAAGCCGAGCTCGGGATGAACCCGGCCGGACTTGTGGCAGAGCTGTTCGGACCGGAGGCTTTCGCGCGCATGTCGGCCTCGGACCGCGATGTTGTTCACGCCCTGTGCGAGCGGCAGATGCGCCTGGTCCAGGAGACGGCCAAGTTCCAGCTCGCGCGCGGCGTGGGCCCGTTCTTCGCTATGCTCTGCCGGGAATACGCAACCCCGCCCCTGCTCGATCCGGCCGATTTCCACGAGTTCAGCGTGAAATATGACAAGCCGATCCTGGACCTCATCCACGATGCGGGCGGGCGCGTTCACATCCACTCGCCCGGCCGGGTCAAGGCCGTGTTCAAAGGCTTTCTGGACATGGGCGCCGACGTGCTTCATCCCTTCGAGGCCCCGCCCGCGGGCGACATCACGGCCGCGGAAGCCAAGGCGCTGGCCCGGGGCCGGATGACCCTGGAGGGGAACCTGCAGGTCGCGCACATGTACGAGCGCACCGGGGAACAGGTCCGGGAGGAAACCCTCGCGCTAATAAAAGATTGCTTCGACGACCGCCGCGGCCTGATCGTCAGCCCCACGGCCTCGCCTTGCATCAGGGGCGCGGGCCGCCTGTGCCTCGCCCAGTATCGCGCCATGATCGAGGCCGTGACCGGCAAGCCCGCGGATTGAACCTGGAAAGAGCAATCGAATATCCAAGGACGAGGGGATAGGATATAGGGGAGAGGAGAGAGTTTTGAGTTTTGAGTTTTGGGTTTTGAGTTGGGAGAGGGGGAAATCGCTATCGGGATCGGGATTGAAAGGAGAAGGGCTTCTGTAGCCGCGTCGCTGTGCGACGCGCTTTGCGGCTCCGGAGCCCAGCATTTCCCAGGAGGCATTCAGGGAGCTGGAGGGCGGACGGCCCCGGCCGCCGAAGAATAAGAGCCATGGGAACAGACAATCTGTTCTCCGGCGGCCGGGTCCGTCCGTCCTTCAGAGGGAACGCGCTCGCCTCTTCTGTAGCGCGCCACGGCGTGGCGCGATTTCGCAGCCTCCTGGGAGTGCGGCCGTCCCAGCCGCCGTTTGATGAGGAGAGGCGCGCCGCACAGCGGCGCGGCTACACCCGGCACCTTCCGACTTGATCATCCCCCATCTCCTTGGACGTTGGATATTCCTTGTTGGATATTGGATATTCGATTTGCTCTTTCCAGGTTGATTTTCCTTCTTCTTTCGATTTCGATAGCGATTCCCCTCTCTCCCAACTCAAAACTCAATACTTCCCTTTAGGGCAAGCCCCAAGGCCCAGGCGCTCTTCCATCTCGCGCTTCATGCGCCGCAGCGTTCCGGCAAGGCTGATTTTCTTGATCGCCGACATCCTGTCCACAAACAGCACGCCGTCAAGATGATCCATCTCGTGCTGGATGGCGCGCGCCAGCATGCCGCGCGCCGTGAGCCTCCTCCGCTCGCCGGCAAGGTCCACGTACTCGACCGTAACCTCCTCCGCGCGCAACACGGGCGCGTACAGTTCGGGAACGCTCAGGCAGCCCTCGGAGCCGTTGTTGGACCCTCTTTTTTCAACCAACGCCGGATTGAACATCACCAGCGGCATCGCAACGCCGGGATTGAGCCGCGCGCCGCCCTGCTTGTCCATATCGGCTTCCGGCGGCACATCGATTACGCAGACCTGCACGGTCTGCCCCACCTGCTGGGCCGCCAGGCCCAGGCCCTTCTTGGCGTACATGACCTCGAACATGCCCTCAGCCAGCGATTTCAGTTTGCCCGTGATCTCCGCCACGGGCGCTGCAGGCTCGCGCAGCACCGGGTTGCCGTATGTGCAGAGCTTCAGCTTCATCATCCGTCCTCCCGGACTCGCGTTCAGAACACCAGCCCGGCCTTCAGGAGCCTTGATTCAAGTTCGTTTATCACCCGGTCGTCGTCCGCGGCGCCGTCGGATTCGAAGGTCGCTGAAAAGCGGAGGAACGCGCCGGCGTCGTCCCAGGGCACGGTGGAAATCAGGTGCTCCCGGATGAGGAACTGGCTCGCGTCCTCGGCGGTCGCAAAGGCGCGGCCGCCGGCGGCCGCGCGGGGCGCCTTGACGTATAGGTAGAACGTGCCGCCCGGCATCTTCGCGTCGAAGCCGGAGCGCTTGAGCGCCGCGGCCAGTTTTTTCAGGCGCCTCCGGTAATGCCGGCAGATGCGGTCCGAAAGACCGCGGTCGGCGATGCCCGCGCAGGCCGCCACCTGTATGGCCTTGAACTGGCCCGAGTCCATGTTGTCCTTGACCTCCGCGAACGCCCGGACGGCGCGCGCGGCGCCGGCCACGAAGCCGAGGCGCCACCCGGTCATGTTGTAGCTCTTGCTCATCGAGTGCAGCTCGATGCTGACATCCCGGCCGCCGGGCCGGCCGAGGATGGACAGGGGCTTGCGCCCGTAAACGAGCGTGGCATAGGCGGCATCCTGGACAACCAGCACATTGTTGGCCTGCGCAAAAGCGATCAGCTCGTCGAAGAACTTCTCCGAGGGCGCAGCGCCGGTCGGGTTGTTCGGGTAATTGACGTAGATGAGCTTAGCCTTCCGCGCAGTTTCCGGGTCTATCCCGGCCAGGTCCGGGTAGAACCCGTTCTCCTTGAGCAGCGGCAGCCTGGCGACCTGCCCGCCGAGGTATCGCGTGTGCGTGCCCAGCACCGGGTAGCCCGGCACGGTCGCAAGGGCAACGTCGCCAGGGTTGATGAAGCACAGCGGCAGCGCGGCCAGGGCCGACTTTGAGCCGATGCTGTGGTTGATCTCGGAATCCGGGTCCAGGTCCGCCACACCGAAAAAAGTATCCATGTACCGCGCCGCGGCAACCTTGAACTCGCGGATGCCGTTGTCCGAGTAGCCGCGGTTGGCCGGATCGTCCACTGCTTTCTTCAGCGCGCGCCTGATCGGCGCGGGCGCAAGCTGGTCCGGCTCGCCCACCCCGAAATCCAGCAGCTCTGCGCCGGGATGCGCCTGCCGGGCCGCGGCCTTGGCGCGCTTTATCTTCTCGAACTTGTAGATTTCGCCCCCGGTCCCGAACCGGGCGCCGCCTATCCGCTCCGCGAACAATGCCTGCAAATCCATTTTACCTCCTTGTATTGAACCTAATTGGATATTGGATATTCGATTGCTCTTTCCAGGTTGAACCGTAAGGGCGCCCCGCCATCCCGGCAACCCGGAACACGACAGGGCGCCGGGCATCCGCCTCCGCGATCCGGGCGGACGGGGCCGGACGCGGTCCGCCGGACATTTCCGCCTTCTCCCCGCCCATCCCCGGCCGCCTGACCCTGGCGCGGCTTGCCGCCCCGGGCGCTTTCGCCGGACGCGGCGGGCGCCGCTCAGCGCGACTTCACGACCAGCTGCCTGACCTGCTCCGTCACGTCATCTATGCGGTCGGTGACGCTCTCGAGCGTCTCGGCCAGGTTGAAAAGCAGCAGCACGCTGGTGGCGTCGAGCTTCGCGCGTATGACGGACTCCAGAAGGACCCGCTTCTGGTCGTCAGCGTCGTGCTCGATGCGCTCGACCTCCTCGCAGTGGGCCATCGTATTCCCGGCCTCGTTCCTGTTCATCGCCTGGATCGCGTCGCGCAGGTTGTTCGCGCCCTTTACTATGAGGTCCGTGGCGATCGAAAGGTTCCGCAGGATAGCGTCGTTGGGCCTGTGCTCGATGAAGCCCAGAAGGCGCGCGGCCGCATTGGTACCATCGGCTATCTTGTCCATGTTCTTCGTGAACTTCATCAGGGTCTCGCGGTCCGGCGGCAGCAGCATGCCCTCGGACAGCTTCTTCGTTATGGCGCGGCGGATGAGGTCGGCCGCGTGCTCGCTGGCGCGCACGTTTTCTATCGAGGTCGTCTTTGCGCTCAGGTCGCCGTTGAGATACGCCTTCATCGCCTCCGCGAAAAACGAGACAGTGTTGCAGATTTCGTCTATGTGCTTGCCGCATTCGCGGATCACGTCCTGCTCTTCCGCCATGCCCAGCCACCCGAGAATGTTTCTCATTTCCTTCATGATCGGACTCCTGCTTGTTCGCCTCCATCTTCAACGCGCCCGGCGCCCGCTTCAAAGCCGGGCATCATGCCGCCCCGGCGGGTTTACGGGGTTCAGTATATCGCCGCCTCCCTCAGGGCATCAAGAACATAATGGCCCTCATGCCCGCGTAGCCGACCAGCCCCGACACGAACGGAGTGGCAATCCAGCAAATCACTATCTCCTTCAGGGTCGCCAGGTTCACAAGCCTGATCCCGCGCACAAGGCCCACGCCGAAAATGGCGCCCACTATCGAGTGGCTCGTCGAAACAGGAATGCCGGCCAGCGTGTAGACGTGCACGTTCACGGCGCTGGCAAGCTGGGCCGCAAAAGCCATCAGCGGCAGCAGGTTGGTGATGCTTTTCCCGATGGTCTCGATCACGCGATAGCCAAGCGTCAGTATCCCAAGCACGATCGCCAGGCCGCCGAGCGCAATGCTTTCGTTGAGCGTCATGATGTTGGCGCCCGAAACCACCCCCACCGCGTTCGCCACGTCGTTGGCGCCCCAGGAAAAGGCAACGTACCACCCGCTCACGACGATCAGCGCGCGGACGAGCGGGTCGCCGATCCGCGGAGGAACGACGGAGAAGAGACGGCGCAGGCCCCGGTAGAAGGCGTAACCCAGTATTGCCGCCCCGAGCGGAGTGAAAATCCAGCAGAGAAAAATGTCGCCCAGCTTGGACCATGCGACCGGCGCCCCGACCGCGAGCCCGGCCCCGGCCACGCCGCCCACTATCGAATGGCTCGTCGAGATGGGCATCTTGAGCCAGGTGGCCAGCGCCACCCAGACGCACGCGGACAGCGCGGCAAGCAGGGCGACTAGCATCGCATCCTGCCCGGACAGCGCGTGAAGCGGCACGATCGCCGTGCCGACGGTTTCAACCACGTGCCGGCCCTGGAGCATCGCGCCCAGCAAACCGAACACGCATATCTGGACTATGGCCGGGCGCAGCCTGATCACGCCGGAGCCCACCGCCGTTCCCATGGAGTTGGCC
>JAAZAB010000303.1 GCA_012514555.1 Lentisphaerota bacterium | reverse complement strand
GCAGGAGATAATTTGGAAATCAGGAAAGCAGGAAGGAAATGGCCCCTGTCTCCTCTCTTTTCCTGATGTTCCTGATTTCCTTATTCAACCCATATGGAGCAGTTTCGATGTCGATCAGATAGCGATTTCCCTCTCTCCCAATCCAAAACTCAAAACCCAAAAATAAAAACCTCTCCCCTATCCCCTCGCCCCTATCCCCTCCTTGTCGGATATTGGATATTCGATTGCTCGTTCTTGGCTAATTTGCCCCGTAATACCGGCTGTAGTCGGCATAGAGCAGGTACAGGGGCGGCTCGTCCTCCTCGATTGCCGGGAAGCGCCCCACTGGTTCAAGGAACCGGTTGTCGGTCCTGTCGTCATTGACCAACGAAACCTCGCCAAGCAGCAGCTTGCCGCCTTCCGCCCAAAACTTGTGGTAGAGCCTGGTTGGCAGGGTTATGCTCTCGCCAGGCTCAAGGCGGATAATGTCGCCGGCCTTCAGGGTCCTCGCCACGCCGTCTGTCGAGACCTCGACCTGTGTATCGGCAAGGCTATCGTCCGACGTGGAGTTGAACAGTTGGACTGCCAGCCGGCCCCCGCCCCGGTTGATGATGTCTTCTGCCTTGCTCCAGTGGAAGTGCATCGGGGTGATTTGCCGGTCCTGGACAATCAGGATTTTTTCGGCGTACAGCTTTCCCTTCAGCGTTTTCCAGTTCTCCGGAATGCCGTTGCGGATGGTGAACATGAACAAGCCCACCCTGTCGAAATCGCCCGACCCGAAATCGGTGATGTCCCAGCCCAGCTGGTTGTTCACGATTTCCGCGCTTTCCCGGCCCCGGGCGCGCCACTGGCCGGGCGTCCAAAAGGCGAAGGGCGGCAGGTAGAAACCCCTGCCGCGAATGAACTCCTCGGCGGATCGCATGATGGCATTGATCTGAGATCGTTTCACGGCAATCTCCCTTCTATATTGTCGGTTCGCGCGGATTGGCAGGTGTTTTCGCAGATGTCAACCGGGATCGCCTGCCAGCCGCCAGGCGTCTTGCGCATTATGCGGAAGGTCGCCAGGGCATGGGGCAATACCGGCGCCAGGGCCAGGGGCTGGCCCAGCCATGAGACCCTGGGCTCCACCACCCGGTCGGACGCCGATTGGAGCCTGAGTATCCAGCCCTGCCGATCTTCAGCCGGCTTGATCGCCAGCAGCCGAACTGTGTCCGGCTCCAGCGTCATCATCCCGCCGGCCCTTGCGCCGGGGCCGGCCGCGGGATTGACATGCATGACAAGCGGCGGCTGTTCCAGCTCCGCCGCAAGCCGCTCGAGCGCCGGGAGGTCCCGGGTCAGCAGGAATCTGAATTTCAGCTCGCCCAGATCAGGAACTGCCCGCCACTGGTGCTCCTCCGCCTTTGCAGGCAAATCGGCGGAATACCGCGTGGCCCTCGCGACAGTGGCCTGAAAGACACCCGCGTCAGTGAGGTTGAAGTTGTACAGGGCGTCGCTTGCAAAGCCAAGGGAACAACCTTCTCCTTCCAGGCGAACCCAGCGTCCGCCCGGAACTTCCCCCAGCGGCCCGCGCCGGATGCTGCCGCCCATCACATCATATTCGGCCCTGGTGAAACGCCCCGGCAGCGCAAGCTTCAGGCGCGCGCTTCGTTCATCCCAGAACACGCGGACGCTGACATCAAGGGCGGAGCGGCCGCTCGCAACGGCCACGGCCAGATCCATGCGCGAGCGGCCGGCTTCCATGCGAACATTCAACGTGGCCCTCAGCGGGCCGCGCTCACCCGCCTCAACCCCCGTCACCCGCCAGGCATGCCGAACCTGCGTCAGGCTCGTGGATGAAGGCGATTCGGCGAAATCGCCCCAAGTCCCCCATGGGTCCTCAACTGTCAGGGCCGTCAACCCGGGCTCATCAAGCAAAGGTCGGCCCGCGCTCGTGATTTGGACACCAGCGCCGCCGGGAACAGCCTTTACATCCCATTCCCCGCCTGAAATCGAAAGCTCGCCGGCCTGGACCGGGTCCGGAACCGGCGCCTCCCGCGCCGTTTCATCGTAGGCGAACTCCACCACCTTCCAACCCATGGCGGGCAGTTCAACCGGAACAAGCACGCGATTGCGCAGGTTGAGGTTCTGCACAAAAAGATTCTCGTTTGCGATTTTCTGTAGCGGCAGAGCGCCCGCCTGGGGATCCAGCACGGTAACCGGCAGCCTGTCAGGGCAATCCTGGTACTTCCATATGGGGCGGTAATCAAGGCAGGCTTCCATCTCCACCGTGCCACGGTATGGCCAGGGATGCGGATTGAACAGGAACATCGGCAAGCCGGCCGGCATATCGGGCGCGGCGGGCCGCACCCGGGTGTCAAGGGTTGCCGCGAAATCGCGAACGGCCCGCTGTTCAGCCATCCGGGCCGCATGCGGCGCAATGGCCAGCCAGTCGAACTGCTCGTCATAAGCGCGCTCGATGGCCGCGCCGGGCAGGATGTCGTGAAACGTGTTGAACAGGATGGCCTCCCATGCCTCGCGCAGGTCCAATGCCCGCGCCTGTGACGGCCCGGCCGGCAATGTCCCCGCGGCATCCGTAACGGCGGCAACCCGCTCGGCGCGGCGGACAAGCGCCTCGGCCCTGCGATAGGCGAATTTGAAACGGGCTGCCGCGGAATAAATCCCCCGAGGCGCAAAATTGAGCTCGCCCTTGAAAACCGGCATCGCCGCGTCCGCCCGGCCGGCTATTTCCGCGCGCAGCTCGTCAAAAAAACGGGTCAGGGTGGAAAAGCGCACAATCACACCTGGATGCGCCTTGCGCCACTCGCCGGCCTCCGCCAGCATGCGCCTCGACGGATGCCCGCCATGATCGCCCAGTCCCATAAAGCAGGCCATCGTGCGGGTCGTAAGCCGGCCGGCTTTTTCCAGCAATCCATCCAGCCGCCCGGACAGCTCATGCCGCTCCATCCCGTACCAGCCGACAAGAGGCCTGTGAACCAGCAGCCGCCCGCCCGCGGGCCCTTCCCACCAGAAGGTGTTATGTTCGGGAACCGACCCGGGACGGGTATAGGCATAATATTCAAGCCCGCCGGCCTCGAGCAGGTCCGGCAGGGCCGCCGAATGTCCGAAACAATCGGCGGACCAGCCGGCGCGCGCCTTCAGGCCAAACCTCTCATGGAAATAGCGCTGGGCAAAGAGCATGTGCCGCACAAAGGTCTCGGTGGCCGGCATGTTCATGTCGCCCTGCAGCATGGTGCCGCCGACAACGTCCCACCGGCCCTCAGCCACCCTGGCCTGGAGCCGGCGAAAGGCGGACGGATCGTTCTGCTCGATATGCCGGTAAAGAAACGCCTCGCCCCGCACGAAAGTCAATTCGGGAAACTCGTCCATAAGGTCCAGCACCACGCGGGTGGTGGTGATCATCTCGGTAAAGCCTTCGCGCCAATCCCACAGCCACACCGGATCAAGGTGCGCATTCGGAATCAGGTGAATGGTGATGTCTTTATTCATGGCTTCAACCCGGATTTTGCGTTCAGCAATGACCAGGTGCGCTCAGGATGGCAAGCCGCCGGCGGCGAACCCCAGCCTGGCAAGCTTTTCGGCAAGCCGCGCCGTACCGCCGGCAACATTCAGCCGCGTATACTGGAACTCGCGGCGCATCCAGTACTTCAGCCGGAGCCCTTCGAAATGCTCGGCCCGCGCCTTCCCGTCCGCCGGGCAGCCCGCCCGCAAATCCCGGTCGTCCCGCTCGATATCGTAAACCGCGCGCACGGCCTCTCTCAACACATCCTCGTCCGGCCGCCCGGCGGCATCGAGGGCCAGCTCCGGCACCGCGGGCGCAGGCAACAGCGCATCCGGCGTCCAGGTCGGCGCGACTCCAAGGTGCCGGCAGAACTCGCGGTAGACCATCAGCGTGCCCATGACCTTGCCTTCGAAAGAATGCCCCGCTATGTGCGGAGTTCCCAAATCAACCCTCAAAAGAAGCTCCAATGGAAACTCCGGCTCATGCTCCCATGTGTCCAGCACAACCGCGGACAGCCGCCCGGCATCCATGGCCCGCAGCAGGGCCGGCGAATCCACCACCGCGCCCCGCGCAGCATTCAGAAAAATTGCGCCGGGTTTCATGGCCTTGAAGAAATCGTTGCCGGCCATGTGCCAGGTGGGATGCAGCCCCTGCTTCTCCATCGGAACATGCAGGGTCACGGCGTCGGATTCCCGCAGCAGCGCCTCCAGTCCCGTGAACGCGCAGCCGCCTTCCGCCGCCTGGCGCGGCGGGTCATTCATCAGGACACGCATGCCAAGCGCCTCGGCCTTCTTCACAACCCTGGAGCCGACGTTGCCAACCCCGATCACGCCCAGCGTCCGGCCCTCCAGCGCGATCCCGCGCCGCCCGCCGATGCACAACAGCGCCGCCGTGACATATTCAGACACGCTGTTTGCGTTGCAGCCGGGCGCGCTGCACCAGCGAATGCCGGCGCTGTCCATCCACGCCACGTCCATGTGATCAACGCCGATGGTGGCGGTGCCGACAAACCTGACGCGGCTGCCCTCAAGCAGCGCGCGGCTCACGCGGGTCGTCGAGCGGATCATCAGGGCATCGGCATCGCGCGCATCGGCAGCCGTTATCGCGCGCCCGGGTTTTAATACGACCTCCCCGAACTGGCGGAAAGCCTCCATCGCATAGGGCATGTTGCTGGAACAGACAATTTTCATGATCCGATTACCCCCCGGTGTTTAACCCCAAATATACAGCGGCATAACGCCTCTTTCAACTAGCGAAAGGAATTGCTTCATGGTAATTTTCCTTTTCGAGGAGCAAGGCGGAATTATGACAGGCCGCGAAACCAGGGAGTCGTTGCCATGCCGAACAGGAAGCCCATGAACGCGGCGCAACGGAGCCGTATTCTGAGCGAACTTCACAGGGATGTGGCGCTGCGCCAGCAAAGCTACCGCGGGCGGGCGCTTGCGCTGCTCCCGCACATTTGCGCGAGCTGCGGCCGGGAGTTTTCCGGGAAGCGGCTCCAGGAGCTGACGGTCCATCACAAAGATGGCGATTTCAAGAACAATCCCCCGGACGGCAGCAACTGGGAATTGCTGTGCCTTTACTGTCACGACCATGAACACGAAAAATTCCGCATGGCGGGGCACGGCAGCGGCAAGGGCCAAGCCCTTGAGCCATCGCCTTCCATATTCTCGCCGTTCGACAATCTTGACAAGATAGTAAAGCCGGCCGGCACCCGATCCGAAAATGCGGCGCCGGACCCCGGAGCCCAGGCGGGACCCGGGAGTTCGCCGGGTCACTGAGCGCTGCCTTACGTGGGGCCGCCCGCCAAAGACAAAAGCATGTCTCCCGCGGAGGCGCAGAGGCGCAGAGGGAATATTGCCCTCTCCATTCCTGATTTCCTGATTTCCAAATAGTCTCCTGTATTCTTGAAAAGGTGTAGAACCTACTATTCTGAATTCTGACTACTGAATCCTGTCTTCTGTTTTCGAGGACGAGGACGAGGACGAGGACGATCGCGAACGCGCTATAAGGCAAACATCTCCTTCTCCCAACACAAAACTCAAAACTCTCTCCTATCCCCTATATCCTATCCCCTCTTTCTCGTCCTCGTCCTCGTCCTCGTCCTCGCTGCATCATTCAACGCTCTGTGTAGCCGTCGCGTTGCACGCGACGCCTAAGCGCGCCGCACAGCGGCGCGGCTACAGAAGCCCTTCCTCTTTCGATCCCGATAGCGATTCAAAACTCACTCTAAGTTCAGAGTCCGTCGAACAACCCGCCCGGCGCGCAAGCCAAGTCCGGCGCAGTCCAGTTGGCGCCCGCTTCCGCCAGCAGCGTTGCGGCAAACCCGGTGGTCAGGCCAAGGCAGCGCGCGCCGGCCGCCCGGGCCGCTCGAACCCCGCTGGGCGCGTCCTCAACAACCACGCATTGCCCCGGATCAACTGCGAGACGTTGCGCGGCCGCCAGGAACAAGTCCGGGAACGGTTTCTTACGCACGATCTCGCTGCCCGTCACGCAAGCGTCGAACGTTTCCGGGGGCAGCCCAAGCTCCCGCAGGTTTCCTTCGAGCTTGACCCGGTCGGCGCTGGTCGCGACCGCGATTTTCAACCCGCGCCTCCGGCATTCCCCGATGAATTCGCGAACACCCGGGTAGGGCCTGAGCCGGCCGCGGATGATTTCAAGGTAGATTGAATAGGTCCGGGCCTTGTCTCGCTCGATATCGAGCCGGATGCCGTATTTGTCAGCCACACCGCCAAGGTATCGGTTTTCGCCCGTGCCCACGAACGGCAAGAAATCCCGGGCCTCGACCCTGCGCCCGTATGTTTCCAGGAACATCCGGCACGCGGCCTCGCATATGAAGGGTTCCGAATCGCACAGAACTCCGTCCATATCAAAAATAATAGCGCGCAAAAGAAGCCTCACACCGGCACCTTTCCCGCAATCGGATATCCCCTGACCACCCGGCCCTTAATACACCACCTCGCGCGACCGGGCAAGCGGCAATCGCGGCCGCGCCCCGGGCGCCGGAGATGAAAGAATGAAACATCTCTGCGCCCTCGCGCCCCTGCGCGAGACATGTTTTCATCCTGTTTTCTTCGGCGGCCGGGGCCGTCCGCTCTCCAGCCCCCCGGGAATGCTTTTTGGGAGACGCGGGGCTGCGTTCCCTCATAACCCGCGAAACCGCGCCACGCCGTGGCGCGCTACAGAAGGCCACGGCCGCGTT
>JAAZAB010000302.1 GCA_012514555.1 Lentisphaerota bacterium | reverse complement strand
TTTCCAGGGCGTCGCGGTAGCGTAGAAGCTGGTCGTAGGCTTCGGTCAAGTCCTTGTGCTTGCCCTTGTACTCCCATCCTGAGAAACCGCGTTTCCACACGTCCGCGAAGCCGTCGCCGCCGCCGTGCTTGGCAGCGCCTTTCTCAAAGCAAAAGCTCTCGCCGGTCGGATCGGCGGCGGCGGGCGTGGGATGGCCGAAGACGTTGCAGAGGTCAAGGAAGTGCTCTTGCGCGGCGGACCGCTCTTTCAGTTCCACCTTGCGCCACTTCGCTATGAACTCCTGTATCGTCATGGAATAGCCAGGATAGCACGGCGTGTGCTGAAAAAACAAGACGAAACACCATGTTGCCTCTTGTTCCCGGCGCGCGCGCGTGGTATAGTTCTGAAAAATCGAACAAAGGGTGTTTACAGGGAGGGCGGCATGGCTGTGGTTTTCAATGCGGACGAAATTCTGACAATGGCCCAGGAAATCGAGCGTTCCGGGGCGGCATTTTACCGGAGTGCCGCCCGGATTGTCCGCGGCGCAAGCTCCCTGCTGCTCAGGATTGCCGGGGAGGAAGACAAGCATCTTAAGCTGTTCCAGGAAATGCAGCGCGCGGCTCGCGGAGGCGGGAATGACGTTGAGGACGACCCTGACAACGCCGCCGCGATTTATCTTCGGGCTTACGCGGACCGGAGAGTGTTTGCCGCTCCCGGCGACGCGGATGCGGTTTTCCACGGCGGCGAGAGCATGGAGCAGGTTGCTGCGATAGCCGTCGGCAAGGAGAAGGATTCAATTGTCTTTTATGTCGGAATGAAACAGATGGTTCCGTTTGCCCTGGGCAGGGACCAGCTTGACGCCATCATTGCCGATGAAATGCGGCACATTGCCTGGATCGAAAAGGCGGCTCATGAAGGTTCGGGCGGCGCCTGACAATCCGATTTCCTTGCCACACCGGATGACTTCCCTGCGGTTCAGGGTTGTCCTGCTGCTGGCATGGCTGGCTTCGGCCGGATGGCTTGTTCGGTACGAGGCTTTTCCCGGGTGGTTCAACCAGGTCTCGAGCGGATATCGCCAGATTTTTGCCGGCGGCGAGTTCGTGTCGGACACCTGGATGCAGATACTGTACGAGGGCCGGCCGATAGGATACAGCCACACGTGGGTCGATCGCGCGCCCGAGGACCGGGCTGAAGCCTATGTTGTAAGGAACCTGACCCACGTGCAGATGAAGATCATGGAGCGTGTGCAGAAGATCAACATGCAGACGACCGTGGTCCTGGATGCGGATTGCCGCCTGCAGCGCTTCGCTTTTCTCATGCCCTCGGGAACCTATTCTGTCGGCATCGAAGGCCGCCGGGTCAAGGGGAAGAGTTTCAAGGTGAATCTCAAGACCCCCTCCGGCGCTCGCGAGGAGCATGTGGACATTCCGGACGACGCGGTGCTGTATTCGCCGATGACGGAAATCGCGGTTGCGGGTTTGCGCCCCGGCCAGCAGATGCGGGTTCGCACGCTCGAGCCCATTACCCTGACCGCGTCGGACGTTCTTTTCGAGGGCGTCCGCAGGGAGAG
>JAAZAB010000301.1 GCA_012514555.1 Lentisphaerota bacterium | reverse complement strand
GCTGGGGCTGATCGGGACGGCCATGGCCTCGGCCGGCATAAACATCGAGGATGTGCGCAACCCGCACCATCCCAAGGTCAATCAGTCGCTGGCGATGATGCGCATCAACAAGCCCGCGCCTGAATCGCTGATGAACACGATAAGCGATAACATCCAGGCGCTGGCGTCGTATTTCTACGATTTTTCGAAGTAGGCCGGCTTTTTTCCGGCACTCGGAAATGGGGCGAGCCACGATAATTGCGTTGCTGGCGGCGCTCGCGGCGGCGGCGGCGCCGGAGCGCGGAGCGCCGAACCGGGAAGCGCCCATGGGGCATTCGCAGCCGGCCGCGGCGGGAATCCCGTTCCGGTCGGTCATGGCCATGCAGGCGCGGCTTGACGGCCTCAATTTTTCCTGCGGCTGGGTTGACGGGGTGATGGGGCCGCGAACCCGCGCCGCCATTGCCGCGTGGCGCGGCACGCCGGATTCTCCCGTCGAAGACGCGGATATCCTGGAGGCCGCAAGGGCCCTTGGCGTCGTCGAAGGGGCCTTCGCGGTCCACGAGGTGACGGATGAAGACGCCGCGGGATTGAGCCCTGTTCCACCGACCTGGGCCGGCAAGGCCCGGATGGAATCGCTTGGGCACGAGACCGTTCTTGAGCGGCTCGCCGAAAGATATCATGCAAGCCAGGGCGCGGTCCGGCGCCTGAACCCGGGCATTCTGTTTCCGAACCCGGCAGTTGGCGAGCGCATTTGCGTGCCGCGGCTGTTCAGTGGTCCGCGGGAACATGCGGCGCGGCTGTCGATTTCCCTGGAGCGTCAGCTCATCAGGGCCTATGACGCCAACGGCCGGCTGGCGGCGAGTTTTCCGTGTTCCGTTGCGGCCAGGATGGAGAAGCGGCCTGTCGGCGACCTGCGCGTGGTTAATGCGGCGGAGAACCCGAATTACACGTTCGACCCTTTGTTTTTTCCCGAGGATGCCGAGGCGCGCACGCTGCCAGGGCGCCTCCTGATCCCGGCGGGGCCCAACAATCCCGTAGGCACGGTTTGGATCGGCCTCGACCGCCCGGGATACGGGATTCATGGAACGCCCAACCCGGAAGATATCGGGAAAACGCAGTCGCACGGCTGCTTCCGGTTGTCTAACTGGAACGCGGAAAAGCTGCTTCGCATGATCGTCATCGGAACGCCGGTCATTGTTGAGCCGTGAGCGCGCCGGACAGTTCCGCGAGCGTGTGAAAACTGGGCGCCTCGGCGAAGTCCTCCGCCTGCGAGCAGACGCTCAGGAAACAGGACTCCTCGATCAAATACTGCCTGAAGTGAAGCCATGGCATGGGAACGCCTGCACGGGAAGCCCGGATCGTGCTGTCGGGGCCGCGCTCGATGCGGAACGAATTCAGCGGCTGCGCCAGGCCCGTTCCGTGCGCCTTGAGAAAGCTTTCTTTCAGGGTCCAGAGCGAGAAGAAAAAAGCAGGACGCCCGGATTCGGGGAGGGCGTTTAACTCGGCGGCTTCCTCCGGGGCGAAAAAGCGGTCGGCCAGGCCGAGATCAATCCCGCGAACCGATTCCACGTCCACTCCGACCGGATCGGGCGCCACAGCCAAAGCCACCCATCGCCCCGAGTGGGACATGTTGAACTCGATGCCGCTCCGGCCGGCAAGGTGCGGCTTGCCGTTGGGCCCGGCCGCAAAAGCGATCTGAGAGGCGGGGATGTCGAGCTTCCGGCACAGGATCGCCCTGGTGAGAATTGCGCCGAACAGGGTTTGCGCAGCCGGCTCCGGGCGGAGGAAGCGGAGCGCCCGCGCGCGGGTTTCCTCGGGAACGAGGCGCAAAGGCGCCTCCAATGAACCGTTGAGGCACGCGTCTGGAATTCTCATCGCATGCACTTCGATCATGAATACCGGCCTCCGCATCCGGTCAACCTGGAAAGAGGATAGCCTGCCATATTGCGCCGCACCCAGGCGAGTAAAAAAAAGCGACCGCCGTCCTGTCGCATGGCTGCGTCACGAAGCCGCTGGAACCGGTTCGCGGTCCGGCCGGGCTTGCCGCCCCGATGGATTTGACATTGCGGCGGCAATAGTGCAGAGTATGCGCATTCGCACAGGGGAAGCAGGCAATAAATGACAGACCGTTTTGTGTCAGAACTGAACAAAAAGGACGTTGATCTGGACATCAGCCTGCGCCCGTCCAAGTTCCGGGATTTTGTCGGCCAGACAAAGATCAAGGACCAGCTGGAACTTTTTGTGGATGCGGCCCGGGGGCGCGACGACGTTCTTGAGCACGTCCTGTTTTCCGGTCCGCCCGGGCTCGGCAAGACCACCCTTGCCAACATTCTTTCGGATGCGATGGGAACCCACTTGAAGGCGACCTCCGGCCCGGTGATATCGAAGCCGGCCGACCTTGCCGGCATCCTGACGAATGTGGAGCGGGGGGACATTGTATTCATAGACGAAATCCACCGCCTGCCGAAAACCGTGGAGGAGTACCTTTACTCGGCCATGGAAGATTTCGTGCTTGACATAATGATAGACCAGGGCCCGAACGCGCGTTCCGTCCGGCTGAATCTGCAGAAATTTGCGCTTGTCGGTGCGACTACTCGAAGCGGCCTTCTGACGGCGCCTTTCAGGTCCCGCTTCGGCGTGGCCCTGAGGGTGGATTACTACCCGCCTGAAGACCTGCGGCAAATCATCACGCGTTCGGCCCGGATTCTGGATATTGACATCGATGCCGACGGCGCGCTCGAGATTGCGCGCAGGTCGCGCGGCACGCCGAGAATCGCGAACAACCTGCTGCGCCGCGTGCGCGACTACGCGCAGGTGCGGGCAGGCAACCGCATTACGCTGGACGTGGCCGACAAGGCCCTGACCCTTCTCAACATCGACCGCCACGGGCTGGACGAGATGGACAAGAGAATACTCGAAACCATCATGCACAAATTTTCCAACCGCCCTGTCGGCGTGGCATCGCTGGCCGTTTCGGTCGGCGAGGAGGCCGACACCATAGAGGAAGTGTATGAGCCGTTCCTGATCCAGGAGGGGTATCTGAAGCGGACTCCGCAGGGGCGCGTGGTGACAGACCTCTGTTTTGCGCGGTTCGGCCTGAAGAGTGCCGCCGCGCAGGGCGAACTGCCCCTCTGAACAGGGGGAAGGCGCGTTCGAAAGCGCCTGGATGACTCGCACCGGGAACGGCGCCGGGGCTTTTTTTTCAGGACAGCAGAGTGGAAACAGCAAACCCAGCCAGACCTGAAGGAACGCGCCGGCGCCGGGCAACTTCACCGGTTCTGTTGTCCGCTGTTTTTTATCCGGGTGCCGGGCAGTTTTCCCAGGGCCGATGGGTGTTCGGCATTTTCTACGTCCTTGCCGCAACCCTTTTTCTTGCGCTGCTGTTCCTGGAGATTCTCATTCCCCTTTACGGCATGCTGCAGTGGTCTCTGAACCTTGCGGACCGCGGCGGGCGGGGCATGGCGGACCCCCCGTCCATTTCCATGGCGCGCGCCGGCGTCTGGTTTGCGGCCACGATTCTCGTCTACGCGGCGAACCTGGCCGATGCGGTGTCGGCCCAGCGCCGCAAGGACCGCGCCCGGCGCGAGTCCGATGCTGGCGAAAAACAGGAGTAACAGGCCCGGTGAAAGTGATAGACACGGAATTCCTCGTTGTCGGAAGCGGCATTGCCGGCCTCATGTCGGCCATTCACCTGAGCCGGCACGGCCGGGTGATCGTCATGACAAAGAAGGAGCTTGCGGAGTCCAACACGAACTACGCCCAGGGCGGCATCGCCTGCGTCATGACATCCGATGACAGTTTCGACCAGCACGTGAAGGACACGCTGATCGCCGGGTGCGGGCTGTGCGACGAAAACATTGTCCGCGAAATCGTCAGCGCCGGGCCCGCCAGGATTGCCGAATTGGAGCGGATGGGCCTGGCGTTCGCGGAGCGCAACGGATCGGGCGGCGCGCGCTACGACCTCGGCAGGGAGGGCGGACATTCCCGGCGCCGCGTGCTTCATTCCGGCGACATCACGGGGCGGGAAGTGGAAAAGGTGCTGCTTGCCCATGCGAGATCAAGGCCCTCCATTCAAATCATCGAACACGCGCTCGCGATCGACCTGATCACTTCCGGCTGGCTTGGATTGCCGGGGCCCAACCGCTGCGTCGGCGCATATTTTCTGGATCGCGGCACCGGGGAAATCGCCGCGATCCGCACTCCGCACCTTGTCCTTGCGACGGGCGGGGCCGGCAAGGTTTATCTTTACACGACCAACCCGGACATAGCGACGGCGGACGGAGTGGCAATGGCCTGGCGCGCGGGCCTTCCGATCCGGGACATGGAATTCATCCAGTTCCATCCGACATGCCTGTATCACCCGAAGGCCAAGTCCTTCCTCATAAGCGAAGCCGTGCGGGGGGAGGGCGCGCGCCTGGTGGACGAGTCCGGGCGGCCGTTCATGGAGCGATACGACCCGCGCGGAGACCTTGCTCCGCGCGACATCGTGGCTCGCGCCATTGACCGGGAAATGAAGGTCACGGGCGCGCCCTGCGCGTTTCTGGACATACGGCACAAATCCCCGGCTTTTTTAAGGGAACGATTCCCAAATATTTACGAAAAGTGCCTGAGCTTCGGATTCGACATGGCGCGGAACCTCTTGCCTGTCGTGCCGGCAGCGCACTACTGCTGCGGCGGGATCGAGGCGGGGCTGGATGGCACAACGGCCATGCCCGGCTTGTATGCCTGCGGCGAAGTTGCGAGCACCGGGCTGCATGGCGCCAACCGCCTTGCCAGCAACTCCCTGCTCGAGGCGCTGGTGTGCTCACACCGACTCGCCGAAACAGCCGCCGCATTTTCCAGAGAACGCCCAGACTTGGATATTCCCGCATGGCAGACGGGATCGGCCACCCCAAGCGATGAAGCGGTGATGATCGGTCACAACTGGAACGAGGTTCGAACCTGCATGTGGGACTACGTTGGAATTGTCCGTTCAGACAAGCGTCTCGAACGCGCAATGAGGCGGATCCGCAACCTGCGCCAGGAGATTCGCCAGTACTATTTCGAATCGCTGGTCACCAGCGATATCCTGGAACTGAGGAATATCGCGGCTGCCGGCGAACTCATCGTCCGCTCAGCCATGATGCGGCGAGAAAGCCGGGGCCTGCATTTCACGCTCGACTACCCGGAACAAGCAGCTCCTCCCCCGCGCAACACAGTCATTTGCGATCCGCCGGGCGAGTTTCTGCCAGATGAATAGGGATTGAACGCGCTCCGGGTATTCCGTTTTCTTTTCAGCTTGACAATCCTGCCGGGGTATGTATCTTTTTTAAGAAACGGAGAAGGACAAGGATTTAAGCTCCAAGATCAATTGAGCGCGGGTGCCATGGCAAAAATTCTTCTGGTAGATGACGAACCAAGCATATTGAGCGTTTTGATCGCGCTGCTCAAGGCCGAGGGGCATGAAATCTCCCCTGCGCAGGGCGGCGAGAAAGCGATCGAATTGCTCAAGAGCGGATCTTTCGACCTTATGATATCGGACATTCGTATGCGTCCGGTTGACGGAATGGATCTGCTCAAGCTCGCGCGGGAACTGCATCCCTCCATTTCGGTTCTCATGATAACGGGCTATGGATCGGTTGAAACGGCCGTTGAAGCTCTTAAGTTTGGAGCCTTCGATTACATAACCAAGCCCTTTAAGGTGGACGAGCTGCTCATCACCGTCAAGCGCGCCCTGGAATACAACCAGGTTATCAGCGAAAACGTCAGTCTAAAAGCCCAGCTTAACAGCCGGTACAGGCTTAAGAACATAATCGCGGAAAGCCCGTCAATGCGGAAGGTCTGTGAAATGATTGAGCGCGTGGCGCCAACCGACGCCACCGTGCTGATCTACGGGGAAAGCGGGACGGGAAAGGAACTGGTTGCAAAAGCAATACATGCCAACAGCAGCCGAAACGCCAAGAACTTCATGGGAGTGAATTGCGCGGCGCTTCCCGAGCCGCTTCTTGAATCAG
>JAAZAB010000300.1 GCA_012514555.1 Lentisphaerota bacterium | reverse complement strand
CCGCCGCATGGCGCGATGGTGCTCGTCCATTCGCCGGACTTTCGCTCTTCGAGCACTTTCTCCTGCAACCGTCGTTGGAAATCAACGGAACCTTTTGAAACGTTCCCGTCAATTCCACGGTCTCCGGCTCGTGGCACCGTACAGCGCAGCCAGAGCGACCAGAGGATTGTGCCCTGCATAATCTCGGCAGGGCGTCCTGTGGGGCGTGCGGGGTTTGCGCGCCAGCGCCTCGGGAGAGCCGCCCATGGCATCGTAGAACTCCCAGATCGTGCCGGTGCACGCGAAAACCTCCGCGCTACGGTCGAGGGCTGCCTCGCTCAGCCGGCGTGCCGCATCGGGGCGCCTATTGCGCAGGCATCCGATCGCGGCCCAGTAGGTCATGCTGTTCCAGGCCGGGCCCCTCCACATGCGCGGCTCATAGGCCGGGTCGTCGAGGGCCACCGTCGCAATCGGATGCGGCGCGAAGAAGCGCCGGGGATTGAGCAGGTGCTCCTCGATGACCCGTTGCGCCTGATGCGCGTCCGCAATCCCAAGGACAACCGGCCACATCCCTTCGAAAGCCCCGGGTTTGCGGCCGGTCCCGGCCAGCACCCAATGGTCGTAGAAGTAACCGGTCTCCTCGTCCCAGAGAGCCCGGCGGATCCACTCTCCTAGCGTCCGCCGTTTCCGTTCGAACTCACCGGTGGGATCTCCGAGCCGCCGTCCCCAGCGCACAACCGCGTCATAGAGCGCCCAGACATGGACGCAGGCGTCCACGCAGGCACGCGCGCCCGGCTGAACCTCGTCGAAGCGCACCCCTTCGTCCACGCCGCTCTCCCAGGTCCGATCCAGAATGTCGCGGTAGCAGAAACCGGCCGGCTTGGCTGCGCGTGCACGCTCGAACCAGTCAAGCTGCCTGACCGCCACGGCATGGGCGGCGGACAAGAGGCCGAGTTCCGCCCCGGCGTCGAGGCAGGCTTCGACCGCCTCCGGCCAGAGGGGAGGATAGGTACAGTTGCGATACGAGAAGAAGGCCGCACCCGCGGCTTCCGGAGGCGGTGACGCGGGCGTACAGCCGCGATAGTACAACAAAGCCGGCAGACGGCCGTCTTCCTGCTGCAACGACAGCAGGTTGCGCACCTGCCCGACGGCGTGGTCGAGACGTCCCATGGCGAGCGCGTCGAGGGCCGCATGGACCGCGTCCCAGTGTCCGAAGCACTTGCCGCCAGCGTAGCCGGCGCCTGGGGTCTCGAACGGAAAGGGCAGCGGCGCCTCCGCTGGAAACGTGCTGCGCTCGTGAAGCGCGGCCAGGTAGTCCAGCATCGGCCGCCACGCCGGACGGAGCGTTGATGCCTTCATGATCATGCCTGCCAGGGTCCGACCGGGATCTGGCGGTCCAGCAGGGCCTGCTGACATCCCGCAAAACGAGACCTCACGTTCCGTGGGCTCCGACCGAGCGCGCGGGAGTAAAAAGGCTGGCCCGGTTTGGTCTTGCGCACTTCTTCCAGAAGCTTTTCCACTGCAGGAAAAAGTTCTCGAATAGCGAAAGTCCGGCTAGTTCCTGCGAAATACTCTTCCCGAGGAGGCTCACGCTCCTCCCGAAAAGGCGAACGGGGTTGAAGCCGGCCGACCAAAGGTGGCCGTAGCCTCCGAAACCAGCGCAACACATTCACAAGAGGTCGACGCTCTCGCCTGATCCCAGAAGCGCCCGTCAGTTATTCCGCGGGCTTGGCTTCGGCCGCGGGCTTGGCTTCGGCCGCGGGCTTGGCTTCGGCCGCTGGTTTTTCCTCCGCGGGCTTGGCTTCGGCCGCGGGCTTGGCTTCGGCCGCTGGTTTT
>JAAZAB010000028.1 GCA_012514555.1 Lentisphaerota bacterium | reverse complement strand
CGGCCGCGCTCCCAGGAAATGCGGGCGGGACGCCCGCGCCCCCAGGAGATGCAGGCGAGACGCCCGCGCCCCCAGGAGAAAGAATCGCGTCCATGTGGCGGATGTTGTCGGTCAGGGGTTTTAAAATGGGTTCGTCGGGATAGCCGAAGCCGTTCGCGCGAATCCATTTCAGCCAGCCAATACATACGGTCATTTGTGCAAGGTCGTGGGCGTAGGCATTGGTTTCAATGCCGTAGAGCTGCAAGGGGCTGACGCCGGGCAAGTAGGAGTTCAAGCCGTGTTCGACGGGAAAGGTTACGGCGGCCTCTTTCTCCAGGTCTTTAAGGCGGAGCAAGGCGACATAGAGGAAGTTCCCGGAGCCGCAAGCTGGGTCGAGAATTTTCACGGCGCGGAGCCGGGTAAGGAACTGGTGCAGGATGCTGTCGGCTTCGCCGCGCGCTTTGCGCAGTTGCGCGGTGGTTAGCGCCTTTCCTGGGAGCGCGGGCGTCCCGCCCGCCTTTTGCGAAGATGCGGCCGGGACGGCCGCGCCCCCAGGAAATGCAGGCGAGACGCCTGCGCCCCCAGGAAATGCGGGCGAGACGCCCGCGCCTCCAGGAGATGTGGCCGGGACGGCCGCGCCCCCGGCGCTCCCAAACCGCCAGTCCGCCGCGTTCGCGACCAGTCCCGCTTTCACGGGGTTCTGCTCAATATATTCCTTTGCCTTCCGGAAATGCTCGCCATCTCGAATAAACCGGTCGTAGTACTCATCCTGCCAGAACGCGCCGTGGCGCCGCAGGAGGCGATTGCACTCGTGGGCCGTGAAGGACTTCCATGAATGAACGATCTCTTCGAGAAGCGAGCCGGGTCGCGTTTCGATCATTGCGTGGACGTGATTGGGCATGACAACCCAAGCCAAAAGCCGGTAACGTTCCGCATCGAAATGCAGCAGCGCATTCTGCACCATGCCGGCGACCCGCGGATCGCGCAGATGGCAGGCGCCAAACGACGCATCGAGCGCGTCCTCGATTTCCTGGCGCAGCGCCGGATCGTCGGTCTTCTCCTTGCGGGCATTGAGACGTTCGACGAGGTTTGCGGGAAGTGAGTCGGCCAGTCGGAACGTGATGGTCTGAACCATGCCAGGATGGTCGAAATGCGGGAGGTATCCGCGCGAATGCCACTCGCGTGGGGGCTTCCCAGAAGATGCGGGCGAGACGCCCGCGCCCCCAGGAAATGCGGGCGAGACGCCTGCGCGCCCAGGAAATTCGGCCGGGACGGCCGCGCTCCCAGGAAATGCGGGCGAGACGCCTGCGCCCCCAGCAGATGCGTGCGGGACGCCTGCGCTCCCATGTTTCCTTCCCGTGGCAAGCAGACTCTCAACGATTGCCTTGGTCTCCGCCCACTCCCGGCGCAGCGGGGCCATGACCACGGCGTCAACCACGAGTTCAATGTCTGCCCGGCTGGTGAAGTGCGCCCCGAGTTGCGCGCGGGTGTTCGGGTCAAGGCCGCGTTCGAACAGGGTGCCGAAGATGGAAGGGTCAACGGCGCTCCAATCGAGGGACGCGGCGGCGGTGATGCGCTTCACTTCATCGGCGGTCAGGTCAAGGACGGTGTGATCGTCGAACAGGTTGCCGTTGAAATGGCGGATCGGTTCAAGGCCGAAGTCGCCGCCGGTCGCCATGGTGTCGAAGAGTTGCGCCAGAATCTTGCTGAAGCGGGCGGGGTCGCCGGCCGCTTGCTGCACGATGCGGCTGAAGACCATATCGGGCAAGAGGCGGATGTCTTCGGCGAAGAGGCAGAAAACCAGGCGGTCCAGGAAGTGGGCGACGGCGGCTGGGTCAAGGCCGCGCGCGCGCATGGCGGCGGCAATTTCGGCGAACTGGCTGGCGGCGTCCTGGGTGACGGCGGTGCTCGTGCGGCCTGGGCGGAGCGCGTCGGGATCGT
>JAAZAB010000299.1 GCA_012514555.1 Lentisphaerota bacterium | reverse complement strand
TTGTCCGCCCTTGTGGGCGGGGAGGGATTGGGGCGGGATAAGAGCTAAGAACTGGAGAACGGGGCTGGCGGAAATCCCAACTGCATGCGCCGCCTCCATTCAGTTCTTAGTTCTTAGTTTTTAGTTTTTCCGTTTTGGTATCATTCCCCGGCCGCCGGGGGTTCTTTGGAAACCATCCCTTCGCCACACGCCTGGCCTGGTGCTTGAGCTCGCCGATGCTCCAAAGCATAGAAAATCCCAGCACCGCCAGGGCGGCGGAAAAAATCACATGCTCCACCAGCAGCGACAGCCCGCAAAAAACCAGCCCGCCCGCCAAGAACGCGGGCCACACCTTCTCCGAGAAATAATATTCGCACTTGATCACGATGGGATGGAAGATTCCTATGACCACAAACGATATCGCGCCGATGATGATGCCGGAAAACTCCACGCGCGTCCCCTCCGCCATTCTATATAGATCGATGCACGGCAATCCGCGCCCCCGGCGGATCGCCGCCCAATTTTGTATTGCCACAATCGTTGCGTTTCAAACAGGCAGATGGTATAATCTCACTGATGACCCGCTGCGTCCGCAGTACGCGCGGCCAGGAGGAAGAGATGGACCTCGATCGCCTGCTTCAAGATTTTGATGAAATTATCGCAGCGCGCGGCAAAAAGTATTACGATGAAGGCCGGGTGACCGAGCTTGAGGAAATGTCCCCCGGGGAGTTTTTTGCAACCGTAGAGGGCTCCGAGGACTACGAAGTGACGGTCACGCTTTCCGATGATCAAAACGCCGAATATATCTGCGATTGCCCGTATTGGGGCGCCCCATATTGCAAACACGCGGCGGCCGTGCTCTTCGCGATCAATGCGCAGTACCCCCAGGCGGCCAACGAATCGACCGGCCGCCAAAACGCTGTGTCTCCCCTCTCCACGCAAGCCCTGCGCGCGCTTCCTCCCGATACCCTGATTGCGCTCCTACAGGATGCCGCCGAAAAATTTCCCGAGGTCAAGGATTGGCTGCGGGCGCGCGTCGCTCCCGGGGAGGAGGATGTCCAAGCCTATCGGAAGCTGATCCGAAGCTCGATCCAAAGCCGCATGGAGAAAGGATACATCCCGTATCGGCAAATGCCCGCCGCGCTGCGCGGCGCGCAAGAGGCGCTGGATCGCCTTGAGGAGGTGGTCCAAACCAATGACTATGGCCACGTCCTCGATTTTGCCTTTATGGTGATTGGAGAAGTTGCAAGGCTCCTCGAGCGCGTCGACGATTCCGACGGCGAGGTCAGCGGCATCATAGAGAGCTGCTTTGAATCCATCGAAAAGGTATATCAAGATCATGTGCGCCATGGGGATGAAGCGGAACAGGCCGCGTTTTGCCGTCGCCTGATGAATGGGTTTGAATCCCCCATGCTGCAGGGATATGAAGACTGGAAAGAGCGCCTGGCGGATATGTGCGTCGCAATCGCGGATCGTTTTCCTTCCCTCCGCCCTCCCCTCCTGGCGCTTCGGGAGCGCGGTATGCAGACCCCATCGGGCGACGATTATGACCGCAAATATGCGATAGAGCAGGCGCAACTGGCATATTACGCTATGCTCCAGCGCTGGGAAGGCGCGGATATCGCATTGCAATTTGCATTGCAACATATGGAAAACGATGATCTCCGCACGTATGTATATGAATTCCACCTTGAAAATAAACAGTTGCAGGAAGCGCTTAAAGTATGCCTGGAAGGGGAAAGGCTCTCCCAAAACTCCTTCGGAATCATGAGCCGCTGGCGGGAGCGCCGCTTCGAACTGTATGGCCTCATGGAAGATGCGGATTCCCAGCGCGCGCTCAGCGAAGAATTTTTACTGGAAAATGGCAAAGATTATTATGACAGGCTGAGGTCGTACTATGCTGCGGGTCAATGGGCCGAAAAACGGGAGGCGCTGCTTGAGCGCATGAAAAACAGCGGCTGTCTTCACTCCGCATACCTGCAAATCATAACCGGGGAAAAAGACCGTCCGCGCATACTGGCCTATATCCGGGACTTTCCGGACAGCGTATTTCAACTATACCCGCATTTGCTACCGGATTTTCAAGACGAGGCGCAGGCTCTTTTCCGAAAAGCTCTTTTACAAAGCGCTTCCGGCGCTGCCCAGCGCAAGGCGTACCGGGAAGTTTGCCAGCAAATCATTGTATATGGCCGCGCATGCGGCGCCGCCCCCGCAAAGGACCTCATTGAAGAACTCCGTGCGGCCTATCCGCGCAAGACCGTCTTCCAGGAAGAATTGCGCGCGGCGGCCGTTGAAATTGAAGCAAAGCCCATTGGGCGGAGGAAGCCGGTTCGGATATTATGAACAAAATATTCCGTTTGGCCGGGTTTGGCATGGGAACGCATTATGGCGAAGGCCGGGGAGATGGCGAAGGCCGCGGGCCCGGGGTAGGCTGCGACTTCTAGATTTGCGTATGGGAGGGATTTTATGGACCTCGCGCATGGACCCCGCCGGGTGGATTTGTCCGCCATACCGCGCAAGCGGCTCTACACCGGCGCCACGATGCCCGGGATAGGACTTGGAACCTTCGGGTCCGATCACGTATCGGCCGGGGAGATCGCCCGGGCGGCGGGCGAGGCGCTGGATATGGGCTACCGCTACCTGGACTGCGCGGCCTGCTATGGCAACGAGCCGGAGATGGGCGGTGCGATCGCCGCCTCGATGGAGCGCGGCATTCCGCGGGAGGAGCTGTTCATACTCAGCAAGGTGTGGAACGACATGCACGCGCCCGGGGACGTGGCGGCCTCGTGCAGGCGGACGCTTCGCGACCTGCGGCTTGACTACCTGGACTGCTATCTGGTGCACTGGCCGTTCCCCAACTACCACGCGCCCCACTGCGGCGTCGATGCCCGAAACCCCGAATCCCGCCCCTACATTCACGAGGAGTTCATGTCCACCTGGCGCGCCATGGAGTCGCTGGTGGATGCGGGGCTGGTCCGGCACATCGGCACTTCCAACGTGACGATTCCAAAGCTGGACTTGATACTGCGCGACGCGCGCATACGGCCCGCCGTCAACGAGCTGGAGCTGCACCCCAGTTTCCAACAGGGGGAGCTTTTTCAGTACCTGATTGACCGCGGTATCGTGCCCATAGGGTACAGCCCCATCGGTTCGCCGGCGCGCCCCCAGCGCGACCGCGCGCCCGAGGACGCAACCGACATCGAAATGCCCGCAATCGTCGATATCGCCAGGGCCCACGGCATCCACCCGGCGGCGCTGTGCGTCAAGTGGGCGGCGCAGCGCGGCCAGGTGCCCATACCGCTGTCCACCAAGGCGGCAAATCTCTTGGCCAACCTGCGCGCGGTGTGCGGGGATCCCCTCTCGGCGGAGGAGATGGACGCCATCAGGGGCTGCGAGCGCAACGGCCGCCTGATCAAGGGGCAGGTATTTCTGTGGGAAGGCGCCGGGAGCTGGCTGGATCTGTGGGACGCCGACGGGACGATACCGGGATGGCATGGATATGCGAAAGGATGAAAGACCTATGAATGCAAAGCGCATGCCCGGCGCGGTGCTGCCGGGCAACTCCACCGTGGAATTCCGCGAGTTTGACATGCCCGTGCCCGGCCACGGCCAGGTGCTGGTAAAGACGATGGCGTCCACCA
>JAAZAB010000298.1 GCA_012514555.1 Lentisphaerota bacterium | reverse complement strand
GGGCGCATGGAGCTTGTCGACGCGAAGCTCCATGACGACAATCGCCATTTGGGCGGCTTTGCGCTTTACGGCGGCGAGAAACGATGATTGGAAGGGGAGGTTCCGGCCATGAACGAAGGCGAAATGGCGTTTTCGCTCCGCAAGATTGACGAGGCAAGGGACGAGTTGGACTTGTCCCGCCTGGATATGGACGACTTTCACGAAGCCCGCGAAACGGGCCTGGAGCCGGAAGAGGTTGACAATCCGCGGGACGTTGACGGGGAAGGGGGGCGGGCGCTGTGGTGACGGCGCGCGAATGTGTGGACAGGGCGCTTTGCGGGAGCGTCCCGCTCCTGGAGGAGGGGACGGCCCTGCTCAGCTCGGAAACCGCCGACAGCCAGGCCCCAAGCCCCATGCGGTTTTGCGCGATCAAAAAGCTCTCGCGCTTTGAGCATGACGACGCGGCGTTTGCCGCGGCGGCGGCAAGGCTTTTCTCAACGCTGAGCCTTTTGGGCGCAAGGGCGCTCTTGACCTGGCATGCCAGGCAGGACGGCGGGCTTGCCCTGACCGCCGGCTTTGACCAGGCGTATTTTGAGGCGGCCCTCGCAGCGCTTCAGGCGGCGTTTCCTGGAATTGGCATCGAGCGTTCCGCCCCGCCGCCCGTTGCGCCCAATTCTTCCATGTGGGCGCTGGAAGGGACTGGCAACGGAAAGCGCATGGCTGCCGTTGACGAGGCCCTCGGCTGCCTCGCGCCCGGAATGACCGCCTCGCTGCTGCTCGTGCCCCATCAGACGCCAAGGGGCTTTATCCAAAGGATCGACGCGCTTCGCACGCGGCTTTCGCGCTACGGCAGGATCGCGGTGCAGGCGACGCAGACCGCGCAGCATACTCAGGGCACGGCCGAGGCCAGCGGCACCGTATGCATGGATCATACGGCGCGTTCGATTTCAAACGGGGACGGCGAGGTAAGGCTGCGCGGGCGCTCCTCGAGCCGGGGCCGGAACGCGGGCGTCCGGCTCTTTGCCGATATGGGGGTCAACGAGGGCCTCGGGCAGGCCGCGAGCATCGCGCACAGCAGCTCCACGAACGCCGTGGATTCGGCGGGAAGGGCGAGCGGGAACAACGCCACGCACAGCGCCAGTTCTGCCACGACAACCGGGGAATCGGCGGGCGAGAACGTCCAGCTGCAGCACGCCTCCGTCGGGGAGCTGGACAAGCGCCTGGCCCGGCGGCGCGCGCGGCTTGACTTCGGGGAATCCAGCGGAAGCTTCCTGGCCGCGTACTATGTGTGCGGGGAGGAGCCTTGGGCCAAGGCGGCTTGCTGCGCGCTCAACGCGGCCCTGTGCGCCTGCGAGGACGAGGGCCGCGCGCAGCCGGACATCCCCTCGGCGATCCGCCGCCTTCCCGACGGGGCTGGCGCAAGCCGCGCGGTCTTTGCCGGCCAACATCCGGAGGGATACGGGCGCATCTGCCTGCCCGCCGAAATCATGTGCTTTGTGCCCATGCGCGACCAGCCCGGGCTGAGCGTTGACGAGGAGCCGGAGTTTTCAAGGAATATAGCGTTCGACGCGCCGGACGGGGACACGATCGACATCGGGCG
>JAAZAB010000027.1 GCA_012514555.1 Lentisphaerota bacterium | reverse complement strand
TGTCCGGGGAACCATCGGGAGGAAGCTGGCGGAGCCGGCCTGTAAGCCGGGTTCTGTATGGCCCTCCGCACCTTGCGGCGCGGAGAACGTGGCGGCCATTCGTCTTGGACCGATGTTGCCATCGGCCTCACGCAACCTACCCGGACGGTGGGCCGGAAACAGCCCCGAGGGTTGCCCCTCAACCGCCCCTATTCGGTCTTGCTCCCGGTGGGGTTTGCCCTGCCGCTCCTGTTGCCAGTCGCGCGGTGGGCTCTTACCCCACCCTTTCACCCTTACCACGCAAGCGTGGCGGTCTGCTTTCTGTGGCACTTTCCCTGGGGTTGCCCCCGCCGGCCGTTAGCCGGCACCGTGTTTCCATGGAGCCCGGACTTTCCTCACCCGCAGCCTTTCGGCATCAGCGGGCGCGGCCGCCCGGCCGGCTGGCATTGCGTATAAAGGGATTTGCGGCGCAAAAGGCAAACGAAAAAGCCGGCGGTCACCCGCCGGCTTTCGTCATGCAGGGTTGCCGGCCGATGCCATCTGCACCTTCACCTTCTGGCAATATGCTGAAGACACCGGGTTCATGCGGCGGGCCGCATGACCGGCATTGTATTTGAGGATTGTGCCGCAAAGCGTGCCGTCGCCGAGATCCTTCGCCATGGCAAGGTATTTCATGCCGAACTTGATGTTGGTTTCAGGATCATAGAGCCCCTTGACCGATCCCGTGTATCCCAGCATCCGTGCCGTGGAGGGTTTGATCTGCATGAGGCCCACTTCCCCCGCGCTGCCCGTGACATGGGGGCGGAAGTTGCTTTCGATCCCCACGACTGCGCGCGCCAGCGACACGGAAATCCCGTACTGCGCGGCATAGCGGGCAATGATGGCATCGTAAGGGGCGCTTTTGGGGCGCGAGCCGGTCGAAGCCGTCTGAATGGAATCTACCTTGGGCGAGACGGAAACGGGCTTGCGCGACTTGGCTTTCGCGGTCTTGACGGATGTCACCTGCGTCCCCGATTTCTTTCTGCTCGCTGACTTTTTGGCCTTCCGGCTGGCCGTCTTTTGTTCGGCGGCTTTCTGTTGACTCACCTTCTGTTTCCCAGGCTCCCGCTTGGCGGCCTTCTGCGCTTTCTCCTTCTTCGCACGGGCGGAACATTCCACAAGGCTGGCGCAGCTCTTTTCAGCCGTGCCTTGCGGCTGCGAATTCTTGGCGGAGTAAGTCTTGGCCGAACGCGCAAACGGCGATCCGCTGGCGTCCTTAGCCGCCCCGGGGGTTACGGTGGCAAAGCTTATCACTGCGGCAGCCAGCGCTGCCGTTAGAACGGTCGGTCTGTACATGATTCCTGTTTTGTCTGGCCGGGCGGGAGGTGGCACGGCAGTTTCTATTGGATGCCGCATTGCGGAAAACGCAGCCGGCATCGGCGGATGCCCGGACCTGCAAGACGAATGAGCGCCAAAAAAGGCGGTTCAAGTCACTTTAAGTGACTGAATGTAACCTTGTCCTAAAACACCAATTGCTTGAACAAGCTACGCCGCCAGCGCAGCGACAAGCCTGTGAAGCGTCAAAATGGTTGAGCGGTCGGCCAAGCCATCCACGCGACGCGGCCGGAAATGACGCTGGAAGGCGGCGACCACCGTGCTGGTCTGCTGATCGTAAAATCCGGTGATCTCGATGCCGTAACCCCAATAGGAGAGCAGGGATTGCAGCTTTTCCACGGGCTTGCCGGCAGAGCCGATATCGAGCACTGGCCCAGAACCGATCCGCGCGGGCTCGACGTAAAGGCCGACCCCTGCGTCGGCCAGTGTCTTCCAGGGAAATTTCTCACCCGGATCGATCTTTCGGCCGGGCGCCACGTCTGAATGCGCCAACACCCGCTCCGGCCGGATGCGATGCCGCGCGATAATGCCGCGGCACAGTTCGATCACTGCGGCAATCTGTTTTCTCGGGAATGCCCGGTAGCCCAGCTCATGGCCAGGATTGACGATCTCAATGCCGACCGAGCAGGAATTGACGTCCGTGTTTCCATTCCAGGAGCTTTTGCCGGCATGCCAGGCCCGATCGCTTTCGCGCACCATCTGGACGATGTGCCCGTCCTCATGGACGAGATAGTGCGAGGACACTTCGCTGACCGGATCGCACAACCAAGCTTCGGCCGCGCTGCCGCTTATCATGCCCGTATAGTGCAGTACGATCATGTCGGGAGCATCCACGCCCCTCCTGAGGCCGAAATTGGGGGAAACCCGCACTTCGGCGCCAGCATGGTCGGGCGCAAATCCACTCATGCCGGGGCTAGATCGCGTTCGATCGCCTCATAGGCGGCATTGATCGCCGCCAGCCGGGCCGTGGCGATCTTGATGAATTCCTGGGGCAGGCCGCGGCCAATGAGCCTGTCGGGGTGGTTCTCCGCGACCAGTTGCCGATAGCGTTTCCGGATATCGGCAATGGGCCGCCCCGGCTCTATTCCCAGGACAATATAGGGATCGGCCGGACCGAGATGAACGTGCCGCGCCAGAATGGTCTGGTAGTGGCTCTCCTCAATGTCGAAGATCTCGGCAACCCGCCGCAGGAAATGCTCTTCGCGCTCGTGCAGGACGCCATCCGCAGCAGCGATGAAGAACAAGCCGTCCAGAATGTCTTCCAGCATCCTGCAATTGGTGCGGCCGGACCCGCACAGTCGCGCCATCTGCTCGGCATATGCCTCATAGCCGGCGACGTCGCGCTTTGCGAGATCATACAGGCGCGCCACGTTACGCAGCTGGCTGCGCGGCACCTCGAATATTTGCTGAAATGCGCGGATCTCGTCGTGTGTAACCACACCATCGGCCTTGGCCATCTTGGCCGAAAGGGCGATCATGGCGACTGAAAAGGCCACACGGCGGCGCAGGTCGGGATCGCCGCCGAACAAGTTGCGCACTGCCTCCGCCATGTCGGCAATGCCGGACGTTGCAGATGACGAAATGCGGGTGACGAATTCGCCTATGCGTTCCCATATAGACATATCGCTACTTAGAGCGAAGCCCGGCTTCCTATCAAGCCGGGCATTGCCAGAGGCAACCCGGCCGGTGGAATATTTACCCACAGGAAAGGCCGGCTCGAGGCCGGCCTTTCCGCAGGATCTGATACTATGCTCAGTTCGCCGGAGCCGTAGAATCCGGAGCCGGTGCCGGCGCCATGTTGTTATCCGCCGGCGGCGTTGCCTCAGGCGTCATGGTAT
>JAAZAB010000297.1 GCA_012514555.1 Lentisphaerota bacterium | reverse complement strand
CCGCTACAGCTTCTGCATAAATCAGCCGGCATATCGCGAGAAGGTACTGGCGCTTGCGGCCGAACTGGCCGGGCATTATGCCGGGAAGGATTTCATCCTCGGCTGGCATCTGGACAACGAGTATGGCGACGAGCCGGATTGCCATTGCCCCGTCTGCCGGGACCGGTTCCAGTCCTGGCTCCGGGCGCGGTACGGGAGCATTGAGCGCCTGAACCATGCGTGGGGAAATGTCTTCTGGAGCCTTGAATACAGCCATTTCGGACAGGTTCCGACCCCGCGCGCCAGCAAAACATCACACAGCCCGGCGCACCTGATGAACTGGCGGCGGTTCCGCAGCGACTGCAACGTGGAGATGATCGCCTTGCACGCGGGAATGCTCCGAAAGCGGGGGGCAATGGAGCCGATCACCACGAATTTCCAGACATGGAATCACCGGACCGACTATTACGAGGCGGCCAAGGCGCTTGACGTGTGCGGAACGAATTATTACGCGCCCTACGGCAAGGCATGGCCGCTGGAATACGCGCTTGCCAATGTGCGGAGCTACAAGAAGAAGAACTTCGCGGTGTACGAATTGCGGAACGGGCCGCATGCCATTCCGGGCGCCGCGGGGAATACGCCCGCGCCCGGGGAAGTGATGCGCCTGACCATGCACGCGGTCGGGCACGGGGCGGACGGCATATACTATTTCCGCTGGCGGGCGTGCCCGTTCGGCTGCGAACAGAGCCATGGCGCCATCACGGATTACGACGGCCGGCCCAAGCGCATATACGCCGAGGTGTCCGAAACAGGAAAGCGCCTGAAGCGGATATGGCCGCTGCTGAAGGAAACCAGGGTGGAAAGCCGCATCGCGACGCTGTTCGATATTCCGACAGCATGGGTCGAGGAAACCGGGTGGTCTTTCCACGGCCCGGCGGCGTTGTACATGGAACACTACGCAAAGGTCCGGCGCGCGATTCGAAAGCGGCATTTCAACTGCGATGCCGTCGGGCGCAACGGCGATTTCAACGCGTACAAGGTGCTGGTTGTTTCGCAGCTTTCGCCGGTTGATGACGAGCTGGTCGGCCGCCTTGTGCGGTTCGTCAGCGACGGGGGAACGCTTGTGTGGCATCCGGCCAGCGGCATAAAGAACATGGAAACTGCCATATACGCGGATCGCCTGCACCCCGCCCTGCGCGACATGTTCGGAATAGACGTCCGGGAGTTCGCCACCTCGGATGCCCGGGAGCCGGTGTCGTTCGTGTTCCGCGGCGAAACGTATTGCGGCGGCCTGTTCTACGACCTGCCGGCCTTGCAGGGCGCCGATGCGCTGGGCCAATATGTGGGCGCGTGGTTCGAGCGCACCCCTGCAATAACCTCGCGGAAACACGGCAAGGGCCGGGCTGTGTATGTGGCCACATTCGCCGAGGAAAAGTTCTATTGCGCGTTGATAGAAGGCTTGTGCGCGGAGTCGGGCGTGAAGCCCATCCTGGATGCGCCTGAGAACGAGGCCGTGGAGATTGTGGAGCGCAGCGCCGAAGACGGGAGGCGCTTCATCTTCCTCTTGAGCTATTCCGACAAGGAGGAGTTTGTGGACCTGCCGTCGCCCATGGAAGACATATGGAACGCGGAAAGCATTAAGGGGCGCTGCCGCATCAAGCCGCACGGCGTGCGCGTGCTGAGCTCCGCTGTAAAGTAAAGGAACGCATCAACCCAGGCAGTCGGAAGTCAGAATTCAGATATGACATCCGACTTCTGAATTCTGTCTCCTGGGCAGGAACTAGGGAGGATCCAGGACATGTCGCTCTTGGAACTTTTGTCCGCGGGAAATAGCATCTGCCCCTGTTTTGGGCTGGCCGTGCTCTTTGCCTGTTGCCCTGCCTCAGGCATGTGCGCCGATCCCGGGGCGGGCGCGCAAGAGGCCCGGGCTGAAGACCGGAAATGGGTTGCGCTGAGAAATGAAATGGTCTCGGTGCTGCTGAATTACGATATCCGGGACAAGACCGTGCTGGACGCCATGCGCAAGATAAGGCGGCACGAGTTCATTCCTGAACGATATCTGTCCGAAAGGGAGGCGTACGGCAATCACCCGGCCGCGATCGGGCACAACCAGACGATTTCCCAGCCGTATATCGTGGCTTACATGACCGAGCAGCTGCGAATCAGGAAAGGCGAGAAAATACTGGAAATCGGCACAGGATCGGGCTACCAGGCCGCGGTTCTCGCCGAATGCGGGGCCGAAGTGTTCAGCATTGAAATCATTCCGGAACTTGCCGAACACGCCGGGCGTGCGCTCCGCCGCGAGGGCTATACGCAGGTCAGACTGAAGAACGGAGACGGCTATGAAGGCTGGCCGGAACACGCGCCTTTTGACGCGATAATCGTGACATGCGGTCCGGAAAAAATCCCAAAGGCCCTGGCGGATCAATTGAAGGACGGCGGAAGAATGATCCTGCCCCTGGGGGAATCAGGCGTGCAAAGACTGGCGATCGTGAGCAAGAAGGGCGGGAAACTTGAGGTCAGGGACGACTTGCCGGTCCGCTTTGTCCCGATGGTTCGCGGGACTGAACGCCGGCCGGAGGAAAATGTCGAGTGAGGCGCGGCCCGAAATTCAACCCGGATGTGTCAACACATGCCATGCGCAATCCGCTCCGCCCTTGGAAAAAGCGGTCAGGTTCGCTGAATGAAATGGAGAAATCATGAAGAATACTCTGCCGCGCTGGAGAGGGTTCAACCTGCTGGAAAAATTCTCAGCCGCGGATTCCGCCAAAAGCGGCGGGCCGGCCCTGAATAAAACGCCGTTCCGGGAGACCGATTTCCAGTGGATTTCCGAGCTTGGCTTTGACTTCGTGCGCCTGCCGATGTCGTACCGCTGCTGGTCGAGCCCCGACCGGTGGATGGAGCTTGACGAGTCGGTGCTGGCGGATGTGGACGCGGCGGTGGAGCTGGGTAGGCGCTACGGCCTTCATGTCTGCATCAACCTGCACCGGGCGCCGGGCTATTGCGTCAACCCGCCGCCCGAGCCGCGGAGCCTGTGGCGGGACGCCGACGCGCTGGAGGCCTGCAGCCACCACTGGCGTACGCTGGCCAGGCGGTATGCCGGGATCCCGTCAGCCAGGTTGAGCTTCGATTTATTGAACGAGCCGCCCGCGCCGTGCGAGGCCATGTCCCGGGCCGAGCACGAGCGCGTCATCCGCGCCTTGACGGCCGCCATTAGGGACGCGGACGCCGGGCGGCTGGTCATTGCCGACGGCCTGTGCTGGGGCAATGAGCCGCTGCCCGAACTGGCTGACCTGGGCATAGGCCAGAGTTGCCGGGCCTATGCGCCCATGGGCATAAGCCACTACAAGGCGACCTGGGTCGGCGGCGACAAATTCCCGGCTCCCGTCTGGCCCGGTGGCGACCAGTGGGGGGAGTCATGGGACCGGGCCCGCCTGGAAGCGCACTACGCGCCCTGGGCGAAGCTGGTCGCGCAGGGCGTCGGGGTCCATTGCGGCGAAGGCGGTTGCTTCAATGCGACGCCGCATGACGTGTTCCTGGCCTGGTTCCGCGACGTGCTGGAGATACTTTGCGGCCACGGCATAGGCTATGCGCTCTGGTGTTTCAGGGGCTCGTTCGGGATTTTCGACTCCGGCCGCAAGGACGTCGCATACAAGGACTGGCGCGGCCATGCCCTTGACGAGCGGCTGCTGAAACTGCTCCAGGCACACTGATTCGTTCCGCAACAGGAAAGGACTTTCCCATGCCGCCCCCTTCTTCCGCCGCCGCACCGATGAACATTTCAGGCGTTATCCCGACGTTGGCCGTCAAGGCCAAGCATCATCCGGCGCGATCCGAGACCGGCATCGGCGCGCTTATGCCATGGGCCGACCGGCTCTGGTTCGTCACCTACGTTGCGCACACGCGGCTCACCGGCGATGGAACGGGGCTCTTTTATGTGGACGATGCCATGCGCCTGACCAAGCACAGGGCGTCGGTGGTAGGAACCTATGCCAACAGGATGATTCACGCCGAGAGCAGCCAGCTCTTCATGGGGCCCCACGCGATCGACACGAAGGGCCGCGTGCGAACGATCGAGCCGCTCGTGGACGTGCGCCTGACGGCCACATGCCGCCACCTTTCCGATCCGGCCGGAAAAGTCTACATGGTGGGCATGGAGGGCGAATTCGCCGAGGTTGACGTGAGAACGCTCGAGGTGCGCATGCTGGCCGACCTGAAGAAAGAGCTGGCGATGGGCGGGCGCTGCTGCCCGCATTTCAAGGACGGCTACACGGCGCACGGCCGCGTGGTGGTGGCGAACAACAGCTACTATGCCGGGGATTTCCTTCGCGGCCACAGCGACGGCCGCCTGGCGGAGTGGGACGGGAAGCAGTGGCGCGTGCTGGAGCGCACGCAGTTCAACACGGTCTCGGGGCGCCTGGCCGGAGACCTTGGCCAGGCGATCTTCGCCGTGGGGCAGGACCGCGCCTCGATGATGCTAAAGGTTTTTCTGCCCGCGACGGGCTGGGTGACCTACCGGCTGCCGCGGGCCACCCATACGCAGGACCACGCCTATACCACCGAGTGGCCGCGCCTGCGCGAGATCGAGAGCGAACGCTGGATGCTGAACGCGGGCGGGCTCTTTTACGAGCTGCCGTCCATGACTTATGCCAACCGCGTGTGGGGCGTGCGGCCGGTCTGCTCGCACCTGCGCATTGTCGGCGACTTCTGCTCGTGGAACGGCATGCTGGTCATGGCCGGCGACCAGACCACGCCGATCGGCGACTCGAACGCGTATGTCGGACAGCCCCAGGCCAACCTGTGGTTCGGCAAGAGCGACGACTTGTGGCAATGGGGCAAGCCCGAAGGCTGGGGCGGGCCGTGGTGGGATTCCGAGGTGGCGGCCGGCGCGCCGTCCGATCCCTTCCTAATCTACGGCTTCGAACACAAGTGCATGCATGTCAGCCATGACGCCGCCCGCCCTCTCACTGTGACCGTGGAAGCCGATTTCCGAGGCGACGGGCGCTTCTGCCCGGTCTGCTCCATCGCAGTTCCGGCCGGCGGCGCGGCGACGCATGTCTTTCCGGACGGGTTCAGCGCGCACTGGGTCCGGCTGGCCGCCGACTCGGCCTGTACCGCCACCGCTCAGTTTTTCTTCACGTGAAGCCCGGCAATGTAGCCGCGCCGCTGTGCGGCGCGATGCGCGGCCCCCTGGGAGCGCGGCCGTCCCGTCCGCCCTCCAGTGGGAACGCGCTTGCCTCTTCTGTAGCGCGACACGGCGTGGCGCGTTTTCGCGCGCATGCGGCGGCCGGGGCCGTTCGCCCTCCAGTGGGAACGATGTAGCCGCGCCGCTGTGCGGCGCGCCTGCGCGGCCCCCCTGGGAGCGCGGCCGTCCCGGCCGCCTTTAAAGAATGCAGTGAGGACAAGGACGATTGCGTGAAAAGTCAACCTGGCGTACGAATATCCCGTATTCCTCCGCTGTTATAGTAATCACATAAAGTCAAATTACGGGAAACACTGCCAATGAAAAGACTGGTTTTTCTGCTCCTGCCGGCGGCGCTTGCCTGCGCGCCGGGCGTCGCCGCCTCCGGGCCGGCGCAAATTCTTCAGGCCGCCATGGTGAAGACCGACTCTTGCGCTTTCGACTACGAAAATAAGATGCTATGCGACGGTGTGCGCGAACCCGTTCGCTGGCAGGAGGCGTGGTTGTCGTCGGAGGGGACAAATGCCCCGCGATGGGTTGAGCTTGCGTTCACCTCGGATGTGCCGGTGCGGACAGTGGCGATTTTCTGGGGCGCGGAGAACGGCAGTCCGGCCGCCTCCCGCGCGTACGCCATTCAGGCGTGGCAGACGAATGCCGTGACCAACGCCTTCGCGAATATCCTGGAGGTAAAGGACGACCCGCCGGCCGCAAGGTCGGTGCACACGTTCGACGCCGTGAGCTCAAAGCGTTTCCGGGTGTTGCAGCAGCCCGGGTGCGGCTCCGCGGCCCGGCCGAACGGGATGTGGATCGCCGAGATCGAGCTCTACGGCGTATCCAAGCCCGACTCGGAATTCGGGACGACGGCGGACCTGAATGCGGCGCGGCAGCTTCGGCACGAGGTCCGCGACAGGACGATCGGAGTGCACCGGCGCTCGCGGGGCTATTGGGGCCGCTCGGGCGGCATTGCCAGGCTTCTAATGCGGAGCGGCTGGAGGGTCATCCAGCTTGATTACCTGGACGAGCGGGAACTGGGCCTGTGCCGGGCGGCGGTGATCTGCAGCACCCGCGCAATCCCGAACATGCACATCCTGTCGGAATATGTCCGCAACGGAGGCGGACTTATGCTCGTTCATGATTCCTGCGGCCGCGGCCCGGGTTCGGTGTTCCCGGACATCTGGGAGTACAAGGGCATGGCGCCCTCCGGCAGGTTCAGCCTGGCCGGCGCTGCTCACCCGGTCACGCGCGGGATCACCAACGAATTCGCAACGACCTACGGCGAGTATGCAGTGCTGAAAGCCGGGCCGAAGGGTACGGCGCTGGTGCTTGACGGGCAGGGCCGGGACGTGGCGGTCGCCGGCCGGCATGGCGGCGGAAGGGCGATCGCGATCGGCACGCTCCCCGGCATGACGAGCGGAACCAACTGGAACGAATTAAAAAGCGTGACGCTGGGTCCGGGCGAAAGCGCAATCATCACAAACGCCGCGCAATGGCTGGCAGGCGGCTCGAAGCTGCGCGATCCCTGGAAAAAGCCCTTCTGGGCGGCCGGCCCAATGCCGAGGAAGACGCTGTTTGAAAACGTGACGGACCAGTGCGGCATGGCCTATGGCGGGTATTCCAAAAGCGTGGCCATGGCCGACGCGAACAATGACGGGCGCCTGGAAATATTTGCCACCCAGTGCAAGATAGAGGCTTCCGATCCATGCCACAACCTTTTTTACCGGAACGACGGCGACTGGAAATTCACCGAGATCGGGAAGCAGGCCGGCGTTCAATTGCCGCACGGCATCGGGAGCGCGTTCGGCGATGTGGACGGCGACGGCAAAACGGATTTGTTTGTTTCTTGGATGCCTGAGATGGCAGGCAAGCGGAGCTCAAGCGCCCTGTTCCTTGGCAACGGCAAGTGTGCTTTCAGTAACGCGACGGCGGAGGCCGGCCTGGACAACCTCGGAAAGGTGTGCGTTTGCATCCTTTCCGATGTTGATAACGACGGTGACCTTGACCTGTATGTCGCCGGGTTTGAGCAGGAGAACCGCCTCTGCCTCAACCGCGGAAACGGGATTTTCGACGATGCGACCAGGGCCATGGGCCTGGCCGATTTGGGGGCCGCCGGCGAGAAGGGTTACGGCGGGAACATGGCCTGCGGGATGGGGGATTTGAACGGGGACGGGTATGCCGACCTTGCGGCATATAACCGCGGCGTCCTGCATATTTTTCGCAACAACGGCGGAAAAGGTTTCGCGGATGTGCCGGAATACATGGGCTCGGGCAGGGGTCGTCTCTCCGGCGGCTCCATCGGGCTGACTATGGGCGACTTCGACAACGACGGCGACCTGGACGTGTACGTGGGCGGCCGCAACGCGCTTCTGCGCAACGACGGGGATTTCAAGTTCGCCGACGTGACCGCGGGCTCGGGACTGGACACCATGGAGCGGAACAGTCGTCCCTACGGCCAGAGCTTTGTGGATTGGAACAACGACGGGCGGCTGGACCTGTTTTTCGGGAACGGCGGGTTCGACAGCTTCGCGTTCGAAAACAACGGGGACGGAACATTCAAGGATGTATCCGGCGCAATCGGGTTGGATGTCTACGGAGTGCACGGCTTCAATTTCGGCGACCTTGACAATGACGGGGACCTGGATTTTTACGCCACGGCCTGGGGCAGGCATCCTTCAGCCCTGTTGCGGAACAACCGGGACGACGGAAACGCGCTGATAATCAGAATCAAGGGCCGGAAGTCCAACACCTCGGGCGTGGGCGCAAAGGTGTGGGTCTACGAGGAGCCGTCCGGCACGAACAAGGCGCGCCGGCTGCGCGGATACCGTGAAGTTTGTTCGGGCGGCGGGTCGTTGTTTTCGGGCGCCAGCCTGGACCAGCATGTGGGACTGGGTCCGGGCGGCGGCCTCTACACGGTGGAAACGCTGTTCCCTGTTTCCGGGGAAAGGGTGACGGTCTCGAACGCGGTTCCGTTCCGGATACTGACAATCGAGGAGCCGGGCGATACGGTCGAAAATGAACCGGGCAACGGGTTTGCCGACCTCGGGGTTGCCGTGCCAATATCCTGCACCCTCAGCTATGCCGTCACGACGAACAAGGCCGGGAAGAACGTGGTCCTGGCCTGGCTGAAAGATCACCGCGGCGAATATGCGCTCCTGGAAATTGATCCGGACACCGGAAAAAGCGAGCAGCATCCCGTGCCGGAAGCGTCGGGAAGCGCGTTTGGCTCCCTGCTGTCGAGCCGGAACAGGTTTTACAAGCATTTCGGAAACCATTTTTACGAATACGATCCCGCGGCACGCAGCTTCACGTTCTGGACCAACACGGCGCCGGGCGGATCGGCCAACCTGGTCGAGGACGAAAAGGGGGTCATCTGGTCAATCTCCGGTCCGCAAAGCGGCCTGGTGTCGTTCGACCCCGGGACACGCGCATTCAAGGACTACGGCCATCTTTACAAGCAGAACTTCGTCCAGTATCCGGGCGGTCTTTCGATGGGCGACACGGGCTGGGTTTATTGGTCTGTCGGCAAGGCCCTGTGCCAGGTTGTCGCGTTCAACCCCGGAACCGGGGCCGTTAAGCCCCTGTTAAAGGAGGAGGAGCGAAGTCTCGGCCATGCCCGAATCTATCAAGACGTGAACGGCAAGGTCTACGGACGTGCCCGCAGGAACGGGGAATGGTTCGAGTGCCACGCAGGCGTGGCTCTCAAGATCGATGGCAGGCCGCCGATGCGGAGGTATTCCAGAGCCAATCGCGGCGACAACATGTCGTTCACGGACGGCCGGCGCCTGGCAGGAATAGACCTGGAAAAGCGCGTGCTCGTGGTGAACGGGCCCGGACCCAATGAAAGCAGGAGAATCCCGTTCAGTTATGAGAGCGATGGCGCCCATGTCATGGGGTTGGCTGCGGCCCCCGACGGAACGATCTGCGGCGGCGGGTCCTTCCCCATGGTGTTTTTCGCCTATGATCCGGAGACCGGCCACATCACCAACCGTGCCGTGATTGGACAGTGGAACACAATGAACCGGCAGGGCAGCCGGTTATATGCCGGCTGTTACACGGGCGGATACTTGCTGGAATGGGATACGGCCCGGCCATGGGTGGAGCCGAGGCGTGGCGATACGAACTCCAATCCCCTGTTTCTCGGCGAGAACCGGGAGGTGATGAACCGCCCGCACGACTTGCTTCCCCTGGACGACGGCAGGACAATCGTCATGTCCGGCTCGCCCTGTTACGGGATGACCGGCGGGGGGCTTGTTTTCTGGGATAGCGAGGCCAGGACATCAACCCAGGTCCAGCATACCGACATTCTTCCGGAACATACAACCATGAGCATGGTGCCGATGCCGGGCGGCAAGTTCCTCGGCGGCACTTCGACACGACCGGGTTCGGGCGGAATCCGCAAGGCGAAGGAGGCGGAACTCTACATCATGGATGCCAGGACGAAAAAAATCGAGTGGCACGCCGCCATTTTTCCCGGGGCGCACGAGTACACTGACATGTGCCTTGGCACTAACGGACTCGTCTACGGCCTGGTCGGCTTTGCCGAGTGGCACCCGCTCGTGCTGAAATATGGAAAGCGGTTCTTTGTCTTCGACCCCGCGGCGCGCAGGGTTATCCACGAACAGGACACCGAGGCCGAGTTCGGGCCGGTCAGCTATCAGCAGGGCCCCCGCAATCTTTTCGCCGGGCCGGATGGCTCAATCTATATCCTGTTTCTGAAGGGCATAGCGCGATTTGACCCGGCATCATCCAAAATCAGCCTCCTGGCCGAGTCGCCCGTACCCATCGTGGCCGGCGGAGAAATGCTGAATGGCCGCATCTATTTTTCGAGCGGCTCGCGCCTGTACAGTTACAGAATACCGGCCCGGTTCATGACGGCCGCGAATAAACAGTGACCGGAAAACGCACGGACGCTTGCGTATCATCACTCGCTCTTTTGCCCGCTTGCCTGCGCAGGCTTTTCCTTCGGCTTTTCGGGTGCGGCCTCGTTTCTGGCCGGAAGCGGCCAGGCGCCGTAGTTGCGGCCGCCCAGTCCGCCCAGGGTATAGAGCTTCCGTATGGACTTG
>JAAZAB010000296.1 GCA_012514555.1 Lentisphaerota bacterium | reverse complement strand
TTCAGTAATAGTTGGTGTAATGCCGTCCGTCGCCGGCGACAACCCAATCGACCGAGGCGCCCATGAACAAGCCCGGAAGCGCCATTTTGCTGGCTGAGGCTGACGCAGCCCATGCAGATGCGATTAGCCGCTCATTGACCGACACCGAAGGCCGGTATCGGGTCGAGACAGTTTCCAGCCTGTCGGAATTCCAGAAGAAAATCGCCGGGTTCGAGCCGGATTTGATCATCTTTGACCTGAATTTGGCGGAGGCGGGAAAGACCGGCTTCCCCGCCGGAATACTCCAGAGCAGAAAGCTGCCCGTGCTGATCCTGGCGTCGCACGGCGAAGAAGCCGCGGCGGACATTCTATTGAAGGATGGCGCGCTGGATTTCATTTTCAAGAACGACCATATTTTCCGCGACATGCCCTGCATCGTTGCCCGTGCGTTGCGCGAGTGGCGGGTCATTCAGGAGCTCCAGATGGCCAAGGCTGAACTTCAGCGGAACGAGGCCAGGTATCGTTCCGTGGTCGAGGATCAGGCCGATCTGATCTGCCGCTATCGCGCGGCATTCAATTTTATCAGCGACTCGATCATGCTGCTGGAACACGATTCGTTCATAGATTGCAACAATGCGACGCTGTCGTTGTTCGGCTGCACGCGCGAACAATTTTTGACAAAACACCCGGCCGACTTATCGCCCCTGATCCAGCCGTGCGGTGAAAATTCCGTTGAGCTGTCCAATCGCATGATCGAGCTGGCATTCAAGAAAGGCTCTCTCAGGTTTGACTGGGTGCACAAGCGCATGGACACGGGGCTTTCCTTTCCCGCCGAAGTTCTCTTGAGCGCGATGGAGCTTGACGGGAAGCCCGTACTCCAGGCGCTGGTTCACGACATTACCGAGCGCAGGCACGCCGAGGATGAGCGGAAGGAGCGCGAAGCCAGGGACAGGTTGCTGAGCAAGGCCGAGAGCCTGGAGCGCATGGCAGCCGCCATTGCCCACCATTTCAACAACCTGATGCATGTGGTGTCGGGAAACATCAAGCTGGCGATGGGCGACCTTCCGGCCGACTCCTCGGCCCTTGGACGGCTGCTCGACTCCATGAAGGCGGCCCGCAGGGCGGCGAAAATAGGCGAATTGATGCTTTCCTACCTCGGAACTATTCCGGCCAAGCGCGAGCCCCTGGACCTTTCCAAGCTCTGCATGAAAAACCTGCCCGACCTGCGGTCCGGCCTGCCAAAGGAATTGATTTTGGAGCACGACCTGCCCGCTTCAGGACCTGTCATCCAGGCGAATGCGAATCAAATCAGCCAAGTCTTGACCGCTATGGTCACGAATGCACGGGAGGCTTGCGCCGGCGGGCGAGGCATCATCCGAATCTCGGTCAAAACGCTTGGCGCGGCGGACATACCCGGCGCACGCTCCTGTCATGCGGGCTGGCAGCCAACCGCCGGGACCTATGCCTGCCTTGAAATTTCGGATACCGGGTGCGGGATCGCGAGTTCCGATTTGGAAAGAATCTTCGACCCCTTCTTCTCCACCAAATCCATCGGCAGGGGCTTGGGATTGTCCGTGGCGCTTGGCCTCGTGCGGGCCCATTCAGGCGGCATTGCACTAAAGAGCAGCCCCGGCCATGGCTGCACAGTCTGCATTTTCCTCCCGACCAACAACCTACCCGCCGCGGCTCCGGCGATGCCGGCGAAACCCCCGGATGACCCGGGAAAGTGCGGCACAGGCTAAAGCACCGCCAGGCGTTCCGCCCGGAAGCGCAGCCGCGCGGGGCCCGCAATGGACGGGCGATTGTGCTTGGTTTAAGCGGAGCCAGGATGTTATTATTCGGCAAGAATGGAGGGAAACAAGCCGCCGTTACCAGCAAAGAAAAGGAGCCAAACGATGAGCATGTCATGGAACATAGTCAATAACACGGGCGAAGCTTTTGCCGCTGTTGAGCCGCGCATCCGGACAAAGATCAGCAAGCTTGAAAAACACCTTGCCCATTTTCCGTCAAAGTCGGTGCATCTTCATATCGCGATAAACCGAAATCAGCGCAGAAAGACTTACATTATTGCCCTGAATCTCCGAATGCCGTCAAACGTGCTGCACGCCCAGAAAGCCTCCTCCAGCATGGTCAAGGCCGTGGATGAAGCGGTGAATGTGCTGCATCGCCAGCTTGGCAGAGTCATGTCCGCCTATCGCCGCGAGCCGGATCGAAAGCGCGCCGCACGCCGCCAAGACGGACGGCGCGAGATAGCATTCGCCGAGTCGCCGCTGCCGCCGGGCCAGGGTCCTCAGCGCGCCGAGGACCTCGTTGCATCCGTTTTGCGCGACAATTTCCGCCGCGCCCTGCAGCTGGTGGAGGAACAGATCAAGGATTATGCGGCCGATCACACCATCCCGAAGCGGGCCGTGGACGCGCGGGACGTGGTCGGCCGCGCCGCGCAGACCGTGCTGCAGCACCCCAGCCTGCGGCCTGAAAACATGACGCTGGAGCGCTGGTTCCTCAGCCTTTCGGTGCACCAGGTGCGCCGGGCGATCCGGAACTACATCAAGGATGAGGACAAAACCGTTCCGCTCGAGCTGGAAGTGGAGCCGCGCGGCGCTTTTGCGCTCGTGGAAGAGCACGAAAACGGAGACTCGATCGAGGACGCGGTGTGGGAGAAGCTTGACCCGGCCGAGGTCTCCGAGTCAGACTTCATTCCCGACCCGGAAGTCGAACAGCCTGACTCCCAGGCGGACCGGCAGGGAATCCTCGACGCGATTCGAGCAATGGCCCGAAGCTGGCCAAAGGCCGAGCGCGACATCTTTGAAATGCACTTCCTGCAGGGCTTTGAAACCGGGGAGCTGGGCCTCCTGCTGGGGCTGAAGGCCACTGCTGTCGAACGAGCCCTGGTCCGGATCAAGGAGCGCATGCGCTCGATCCTGTCCAGCCTGGCTCGAAGCTAATCCGCTCCTTTTTTCCGCCGCCGGCCCGTGGGCAACGCCATCACTGCGGGTTCATCCCGGACTTTGCGGGTTCATTCGGCCGGGCCGATGTCAGGGGCGCCGGGCTTGCCCGGGCTTGGGCACGGCCGGCGATCGCCTGGGCCGCCGGGCGGCGGCCGGCCCCTGCCTTCCCGCATCCTGCCTTCTTCCCCGCCTGACTCGCGGCGCCGGCTTTCACGCCGCTGTTTCATACGCTCGCGCAGCTGCTTCATCTTTACCCGCTGTTCCGGGGTGAGAATCTTGCTCACTTCAAGCTGGTTTCGGACTCGATTACGGGCGATTTCGGCGTTCACCTGGCCGAGCTTTTCACAGGCGGCCATGACGGCCTTCTCGTCCGGGGCATCTGAATCCATCTGGACTTCAATCTCCGCCCTGGCCGCTTCCTGGTCAGCGCGGAGCTGTATCATGTTCCGCCTGGTGTCGTACATGATCTTCCTGATCGCGTCCGCCTGGTTGGTGTTCAATCCCAGCTCGGAATTCAGGCGGGCCTGCTGCGCTTCTGCCATGGCCTCTCCCGGGCCGCCTTCGCCGCGGTTTGGCGGCGGCTGCGCCATGCTTGATGTCCGCGGCAGCGCGCAAGCCGCGGCGCACGCCAATGCAAGAATCGCTCCTGTTCTCATGGCTCCTCCTCTTTTTGGAGTTTTTGGCGCCGCCCGCGCACCTGTCCGGGAGACGTTTTTGTCGCGCCAGCGTACCGTTAAACGGCGCAGCCGGCAAATTATTGCAGAAGCGGAAAAAATATCACCTAAGGCGCATGACCATCGCAACGCTGGACCCCAGCACTGCGGCATTGGGCAGCCAGGCGCAGAGAACCGGCGGCAGAACCATGTTCTTGCCCAGCCAAATGCTGAAGCTCATGAGGAAATAAAACCCGAAGAAGACGAGCAGCGCGGATATCACGCCCACAAGGGCGTCGCGCCGGCCGATGTACACGCCGAATGGAATTCCGAACAGGGCCACGATCATGGAAGTCCACGGCATGGCCAGCCGGAAGTGCAGGTCCACGAGGAGATTGTTGCGGGTTTTTTGTTCGAGGCTCGGGCGGTTTCGAATGTAACGCCACGTTTCGGCGGCCGAAAAAAACGTCGGCTGGTTCAAGCCCCCGATCATGGCGTCGCCGGCAAGGTCGTCCGGGGTCTCCGTGAAATCAGGGCACTCCATGACCGGCATGTTGGACGGGGCGCCAATCGGATTATTGGCCTCGCCGAACATGCTGACCGTTGCGCTGTAAAGGAACAGGACACCGTCCACCCATTCCCCTTCCTTGGCGCTGATCTTGCGTGCAACGGAGTTGTTCGCCCGCAGCTCGTCTATCTGGATGCCGTGCATGTAGGGGGCTTCGATATCCAGGCGGACGATGTTCCAGACGCGGCGCGCCTTCTCGTTGGTGTGGTTCACCTGTTCCAGTATATGTGTGTTGACTTCTCCGCCCTTTTTCAGGTTGCGAATGAACTTGTCGGCCCACTGGGTGGCGTCCGGCTCAACGGCCTCGTTGATTGCCAGCACGGACAGGCTGGAGGCAAGCCCGAGGATCATGATCGGGCGCATTATCCTGACGAAACTGACCCCGCTGGCGCGCATGGCGTTGAGCTCGTTGCGCTTGGTGAGCTGCCACAGGGTGTAAAGCGCGGCCAGGAGAATGGAGATGGGCGTCACCCACTTGACGAGCGAAGGGAGGAGAAACGCGTAATATTTGAAAACCATCGGCAGCGGCGTCGACGCCTCGATGAACTCGGACAAGTTCTGGAACAGGTCGAATATGATGAATATCATGCAGAACGCCGTGAGCAGGTAGGCGTAGGGGGATCCGATGCGGCGCAGCATGTAGCTGTCGAGCAGTTTCATGCCGCAGAAGGATATGACGGGGCCGGCGCTTGTCAAGGCGGATCGTCGCGCCGGCCGCGGCTGCCCACGGCTGTGTCACGCGTCACATTCCGGCTTTTTCGGCTTCGGACCACAGCCTGTATGGGCGGCGGACCAGGCTTGCGTTCAGATACTTCGGATCGGCGGTGACTTCCCGGCCGATCCAGGGCGGAAGAGCGACGGCCTGTGCTTCGTCCCGGAGCTCGACTTCAGCAACCACCAGGCCCCGGTTCTCGCCCGAAAACTCGTCGATTTCCCAGAGCACCCCCCCTTCCCGGACAAGGTGGCGGGTTTTCTCTATGATCGGCTGCTCGCACAGCCGCTCCAGCATTTCATTGGCGTGCCCGACAGGCACGCGATACTCGTACTCGTCCCGGGAGATGCCGCTGCGATTGCCCTTGATTGTCAGGTATGCCCGGCCGCGGGCAATCCGGACCCGCGCGGCGCAGCGCCCGTTCACGGCAAGATAGCCCTGGCGGCAGAAGAAACCGCGGGCTTTGGCGCGCCATTCCCCGCTAGCGAGCAGGAATTTTCTTTCTATTTCTTTTGGCATTTGATGAAAGCGGAACGAGTTTGAGGGCGTTGCCCGAATACAGCTTGGCCAGGGTTTTGGGCGGGAGCTTCATGCTCCCGAGCAGTTCCTGGTGGGCGTTGTCGAAACAGTCGCGCGCATACAGAATGCGGTCCTGGAATTCCAGGACGAAATCGCGTGAGAATTCCAGGTCGCGGCTGAGCGCAATATGGGCGGAGCCGGCGGACAGGTCGCAATAGAGATTCGGATACGCGCGCAGCATCCGCGCCAGCTTTCCGCCGGGCACCACCTTCCCTTTCGGATAGACCTCGGTCAAATGCCGGCCGTCATTCGAAATATGCGCCCAGAAGCCGGGCGCATGCCCGAGGAAGATCGTGTCAGGACAGGCGCGCAAAGCGCGCTCAAGGGCTTCAATGCCGCCGCCATACCACCAGTCCGGCCTGGGACAGGACTGGCCGTTTTCAATCGGGTAATCGAGGTGAACAATCACGGGCAATCCTTTTGAGCCGCAAAAACGGAACATGCGGATGGCGTCGAAATTGTCGAGCATCATCCTGAGCTTGAGTTCGCCGCAAATCCGGACGCCGTAAATCTCCATCGCGGCCTGGAGCCGGTCTATCGCGCCCGGCTTGCGCGGGTCCGGAGCATAGCCCAGGACGAACTTCCCGGGCGCACGCTCGGCGTATGAAACGCAGCGCGCCAGGGGAATGGGGCGCCCCGTTTCCACCGGCGGCAGCGCGGATGAAGGCGCGTATTCATCCTCCGGGCATTCCCAGGAGAGCAGCCATGTCACGTCAATGCGATGCCTGCGCATGTTTTCCAGGAACCGCTTCAAATCGTGCTTGTGCCAGTCAGGGTGATTATGGGCGTCTATGATCATGCCGCGCCTCCGAACCATGTTGCCTTACGTTCCGGCCTGCGCCGGCTCGAACAGTGCCTGCGCCTCCCGGAGCGCGGCCATGATGCCCAGCTTTTGCGTGCACTTCTTTTCGCAGGCGCCGCAACGCGTGCACGCTTCCGCCCTGGGCTTGTTCAGAGCCAGGTACCTGCGCCGCGATTCCTGCTCCCAGCCCCAATGCCGCGCGTCGGAAAGCAGGTTCATGATCGCCGGAATGTCGATCCCGGCCGGGCACGGCTGGCAGTAGCGGCAGCTTGTGCAGAACGCGCCGGCCTTCAGGCGGATTCCGGAAATGACCCTGTCAATTTCAGCCAGGGCGTCCGGGCCGAAAGCGCCGCGCCCGACGGATGCCAGCGTGTCGTCCACGTCCGACAGGCGTGTCATGCCGCAAAGGAGGGTGTCAACGCTGGGATTCGAGCGCACATACCGGATTGCCAGGTCAGCGCCGGATATCGCGCCGACGCTCCCGGCAAGCCTCTGAATCACCGCGCTCTCCTGGGCCAGGCGCCCGCCGCCGACCGGATTCATCACTATCGTGCCGATGCCCTTGCGGTGCGCGGCTTCCAGCACGGGCGCATACCGGGTGTCGAGCAGGTTGTAAGTCAGCAGAATCACCTCGGCCCAGTCCGCCTCCCCGATGTAGCGCATCAGGTTCTCCGGGCTGTCGTGCGAGGTCAAGCCAAGGTGCCGGACAAGGCCCTCGTCCCGCGCCTTGAGAATGCCCTCGACCATGCCTCCCTTTGCCACGGCCTGGGCGTAATGGTCGGGCGTGCCGATGTTCCAGACCTGGTAGAAATCCAGAAAATCCACGCGCAGCCGGCGCATGGACTCCTCGATCCGCCGCCGGACGCAGCCGCTCGACGCGTCATCGCCCGGCTGGACCGCCGTGATCCAGGGCGACCATTTCGTCGAGAGCAGAACCCGATCCCGATAGCCGTCCTGCAGGGCGAGGCCGATCTTCCATTCGCTATCGGAGTAGCCGCGCGAGGTGTCGATATAGCGCATGCCGGAATCTATGGCGTGCCGGATCAGGGCAACGGCCTCGTCCGTGTCGCGGGGCAGACGCATTGCCCCGATATTCGCCGCCGGAACATGTTCCCCGCTTCTCGATCCAAATGGTTTTGTCTTCATGAATGGCAACTGCTCATTTTGTTGAACGGCCTTGAGCAGGTGCGAGGCCACCATGTTCTCGCGGCGCGCGCCTTCATCCGCCACCAGGCTCCAGTCCCAGTAGCCGTTTCATGACGGGAATGGTGTCAAAGTCGCCGCAAGAGCGCAAGACCACTTTTTTCATCATCGTAAAATGGTCCGGACCAATTTACGAGAGTGCTATGATTGTTCGAATGGCGAACTGAAACAAGTGGTCAGGGCGAAGCTATGCAGCCTTCGTAGCCGCCGGCAGGTCCGGCTTAGCCGAAAAGCCAAGGGGGCGCCAACCACGCGGTCGGCGCCCCCCTGCCGCACCCATCCAATCCCAAGCGACCTCCCTACTGCCTGCCCCCGGGCGGGTTCGCGCCCGGCCAGCCCCAGTTCTGGGCCCAGGCCAGCGCCACGCCCTTGACCTCGGACCAGACATACCAGTACCCGGTGATCGTGTCGAACACGGCCAGGTCGGCATTCTTGTCCCCGTCGTAGTCGCCCGGCACAGGCACCGCTCCGGTCCAGCCCCACGGCCGCGCCCAGATCAGCGCCTTCTGCTTGGCCTGCGACCACACGTACCAGGCGCCCGTGGGCTGGTCATACACGGCCATGTCGGCATTCCCGTCGGCGTCATAGTCGCCCGGCACGGTCGTC